>CAZMRM010000328.1:0-4611 GCA_964568515.1 uncultured Chitinophaga sp.
CCTTCCAGTACATACCATCCATCTTGTTTAAAAACACCGGGAGCAAACATTCCCCAATTTTGATCCAGGCGTAAACCATAACCAATAAAACGCAGGTTATCCGATAGTTTTTTATCTACAAAAGAAATGTTGCTGAAGTTCCAATCAAAAACAAACAAGGTTAAAAAAATTAACAGTGCCATCTTTACTTTTTGATACACAGGATGATTCAAATACAATGGTTTTCTCCAGGGTAAAAGGTAACCGAGCCAACGGATTAATTTCAAATAGTAGCCCGAAACAAACTCTTTTGATGAAAATGTGATCTGATCAAATTTATCCATAACAGCTGATGGCAACAATCCCATACACGTAACCATTCCTATAAAAGGAAATAGCCCGATAAATAAAGTCAGGTTATTCATGAAATGAAAAACAATGATCATTACTATTGCTGATGTTCTGAACAGGCCATGCTTAAACGGAACAAGAAAAAGTACAGGTACAAACAATTCAAAATAGTATGCGATGCAGGTAAGTGTTTTCATTAATTGCGGATAATAATAGATCCATTTGCTGGCAGGAAGTGCAATCTGATCAATACTATAAGCATAATACATAGCCGTAAAGGAAGAACTCCATTCCGGTCCTTTTAACAAGGCGGAGCCAGAATAGATGTAACAAAGTTGTAGTAAATATGCGATCAAAGCAACCGATGAAATGGTTTTCTGTTCTGATTTTTCAGGGTCCAGCAGCCGATCACAGGAATAACGTCTGCCCCAGGGAATAAACATGCTCCAGAATAAAATCATTCGCAATAAATCGTCTCCCCCTTGCAAAATTAAACCATTTCTGTTGTGTAATGACAACATCAGAAACCAGCACAAAAAAGTGAACAATATTGTACGGTAACCAATCAATAACATGAATGCACAAAAAATAGAAAAAATAAAAAGTATTAACTGGAGCTGCCATAAACCGCTCATGGTATGTATTGAGATAAAATAGGAGTTCCAAAGATTTTCAAATAATGCAGAAAGAGGCAGCACTCCGGTATTGGAGTAAAAAGCCTCTAAATCAGTTAAACGAATAATTAAATCAAGGATAATAACAACCGCAAGTAAAATTCGCATAAGGCTAAGCGCCCTTACATCAAAATGAAGATATTTCATAAAGTTTTGCAGAAATGATTCGGAAGTTAAACATGGCCTTGATATAATCCATCAAACGTAATAAATTAAGCCACTCTAAAAGAATGGCTTAATTTATTTTTCTCAATTCAGTTTAATTAGTAAGTAGTACGGGTTGTGCCGGTAGTACTTGTTGTTGAGGTAGTTCCTCCTCTTACTGTGTCAGAAGTAGTTCTTGTAGTAGAACCTGTGCTTCTCGTTGTTGATGTGGTAGAGCCAGTACTTCTTGTTGTTGAAGTAGAAGCTGTTGTACCGGTAGAAGTACTATAAGTAGTTCCTGTTGTAGCTGTTGTATTGGTGGTACCGGTTGTTCCTGTAGTGGCTGTTGTTCTTGCACCATCCAATGTTGTAGCAGTGGTTACATCCGTATTGGTTGTTGCAACTGTACTGGTAGTTGTTTGCTGATCAGTTTTTACAACCTCTGCTTTTGTAGTTCTTGTGAATCCTAATAATGCTGCAGATGCGGTAAAACATACTGCAATAAATAATACGTTCTTTTTCATTTTTCTTTGGTTTAGGGGATATGATTATTATTTTATTTTAGTTGAAATAGATTTTTCAAATCATATGCCACTACACAAAACTCTTAAATTGAGCCATGATCAATGGATTTGAGAAGCAAGTTGAGTAAAATATTTCCGTTTGAAGAAAAATGTAATCATATTACATGTCTGTTGAATTTGCTGAATGCCTCTTTATTACTAATGACTTTGGCCAGCTAGTACTTCATATTCTGTTAAAAGTGTCAGAGCATATGCTTTGCAATAAAACCTGCAATCAAGCAGATTGCTTTTAGATATGAACCTCAGAGAGGGACGTGCATAAGAAGAAAATAAATTTGCCCGAAAAAAAACATAGTTTAACAGCTCATCTATTTGTGAAGAATTAAAATTCAAACGCTCAGGATGTCCGCCCATTCTTATGAGTGCTGTTGACAGAATTATTTTTTCCATCGGAATTTTTGTCCGCTTTAGTTCTGATTCGATATCCTTTTTTATAATTGTTTTGCAGGATTCAAGGATTGGAACCGGATTATTTTCGAGGAGTCTTGCCAGATGATATAAAACAATGGCCTTTTTTTTATAAGAAGGAGAGAGATAGTAAGAATAACGAAGGTAATCACCGGATTGTATCTGCTGCTGAAGAAGGGCAAGTGTCTCTTCATCTTGAATTGTAAGTGGCAGCTTTTTTAAATAAATCAAATAGAGTATATTGCTCTGAACACACATGTCAAATTCAATTGGCATTTTGTTACCAAACCAGGTAGCGTATGCTTTATACTTTTGATACCTTTTAAAAGTGTTTTTAATTTTTAAATTACTTAGATTCGCATGTTTAGCAAGTTTAAGATGCATTGCAGGGAGATTCTTATCTAAAGAAGTATCTGTCATAAAAACCAGGGATGTGCAGTCTGCATCATCCGGAACATGAAAAGCGGAAATTTTTGACAACATCCAGGAATTCGGGAAAAAGAAGGGGGGATCTGTTTTCCAGAAATTATAAGTAATTTGTCCTGATTGATTTTGATAAAATGAATAATTTTCTTTTACATTGCGGCAAATTGAATCCACTTTTTCTTTTGAACCTTCCCCCAGAAAATTATCAATGTTTTTTAATGTAAATGAAACGAGTGATGTAAAAAAGATATTATTATCCTCACGTTTTAATTTTCCTCTTTGGGCAGGAAATTGCCCTTTGCTATAAAAAGCAGAGCTTTTTATTTGTAATTTCGAAATCTGATCAATCAGGCTATCAATTATGGATGATTTATCCCTGTTTATCTGCCCTGGGGCAGTATGAAGGATGAGCAGGAAAAGGGATAAAATTAAAATTTTAATATTCCTCAACTTTTGTAAACTTTATTTAATATTTTCAGCTCCGGAACAATTTTCCTTAGGCGTTACATTTTTTTGTAAATGTATAAAAATGCCGTGGTAATTTTTAATTGATCGAGCTGGAGGAATGAACATCACATTTCAATTTAATTTTTTATGATTCTCATTGTAGATGATAAGCCTGAAAACATTTTTTCCTTAAAAAGTATTTTGAAGCTTCATAATTTTCTTATAGATACTGCTGATTCCGGAGAAGAAGCGCTGAAGAAAATTTTGAACAATTCCTATTCCTTGATCATCATGGATGTTCAAATGCCCGGTATGGATGGGTTTGAGGTTGCTGAAACAATTGCCGGTTTTAATAAATCAAAAGATACACCTATTATTTTTCTTTCTGCTGTTAATACAGATAAACGCTTCATTACCAAAGGGTATACATCCGGAGGGATTGATTATGTGACCAAGCCGGTTGATCCGGATATTCTGATCATGAAAGTAAAAACATTCTATAAGCTTTCTGAACAGAGGCGAGAGTTAACCACTATTCAGGATTCCTTACGAAGAGAGATTGAAATAAGAAAACAGGCACAGGATGATTCCGACATCCGTATGAAAGAGCTTCGTTTGATATTGGAATCACTTCCGCAGATCGCTTTTACCATAAAAAATGATGGAGAAATTGAATATGTTAACAAACGATGGTATGAATATTCCACTTCCTTAAAAGCGTTTCCGGAAATTCACGCAGATAATAATTTTGATGCTGATCACTGGAAAGAAGTTTTAAAAACAGGAGCCGAATTTTCGGAGGAAGTACGAATTAAAACTATTGAAACAGGTGAATACAGACATTTCCTGTTAAAAATTATTCCTGTAAAACAGGGTGAAGCCATTTTAAAATGGTTGGGCACCTTTTCCGATATCCATCAACAGAAGCTGACCAATGAAACATTGGAGTTAATGGTTCAGGAAAGAACGAGTGAATTGTCTACAAAAAATCAGGAACTGGAGACTACCAATCATGAATTACAACAATTTGCATGGGTGGTTTCACATGACTTAAAAGAACCTTTAAGAAAAATACAAGCCTTCTGTGGGATTATCAAAGATAAATTTTTAAAAGGCAATGAAGAAGGTGTATCCTATCTCGAACGGGTCATTAGTTCTTCTAACAGGATGTCTACGCTTATTAATGATTTGCTGGATTTTTCCCGTTTATCCATGTCCACCCTGTTTCAATCCACACCTTTGAATACAATTATTGATGATTTGTTCAATGATTTTGACACGACCATTACAGAAAAAAAAGCTGTTTTAAAAAGAAATGACCTTCCTGTAATTGATGCAGTACCTACGCAAATGCGACAGATTTTTCAAAATCTGATCAGCAATGCACTCAAATTTTCAAAAAAGGATATACCACCTGTTATAACCATCTCTTCCGAATTGGTGGAAAACAAATCTGCAAGTAGCAAATCCTCTCCCTATGGCAAATATTGCAAAATTACTGTTACCGATAATGGAATAGGCTTTGACGAGAAATACCTGGATCGCATTTTTGTTATTTTTCAACGACTCAACAACAGAACAGCCTATGAAGGGACCGG
>CAZMRM010000329.1:0-2226 GCA_964568515.1 uncultured Chitinophaga sp.
CAGACTTATACCAGCATTTGTATTTGTAGTAGGGAAGGATGTGGAAATAACAGGTATATTCATGATTCGCTCATAAAAGGCTTTCACAGTGATCCGTTCATTGATGATGTAATCTGCAGAGGCTTTGATGGAGATAATATTTGTACCACCGGTTGGCTGGCTTACGCCTTCATCAATTCTGCGGATGATATTTTCATTTTTACGATAAGATACATTCAGGTTTAAATTCAAATCACTTTTTATTGGTTTTCCTTTTATTTTTATATTTTTTCCAAGTTTTACATCTTTGATCCGATATCCGGTGCCTCCTACAATCTCTCTTCCCGAAATTTCTGTGATGGTCCGGCTGCTAAGTCCCAGTGATAAGGTTCTGTCTTTCTTATATTCAATATTAAAAGCAAAACTATTTAAGAGGGTGACATCGACTTTAAGAAAAGGGCTCCATTGTTCTGAAATGGTGACCACGGTAATCAGGTCTTCAGGTATAAAATTCGGATTATTCGTAACGGTCGAAAATATTTCAAATACGTCCGTAAATCCGTCATAATCCCTGTGATGCAGCGGGTTATGCGTATAGCCTCCAATAGCATAAGTAGAAGTATAGCCATTGGTTAAAGTGATGGATTTAAAACGCTTCTTTATTTTTTCAATTTTTGATAATCCATCATAAGTGGCTCTCCAGTTTGGTTTAGGAATTTCCGGGAAACCTCTAAGATTTACTCTTTCCGCACTTTTTCCTGAATAGGCTGCTAAGAACGCCGGGATCAATACATCCTGGGAAGTGGAATTATATCCTTTATAATACCCATCAATTATTGCATCTGAGTTTCTGTTTTCCGAACCCAATCGGCCGGATACCACTTTTCTGAAATCCAAGAATTTCTGAAAAATAGCTTCTCCACTCTGGAAGGAAGTCCGCAGTGTGAAAAAGGATAAATTGTAGGCTCCCGAAACAATGGCGGGATCATACACAAATTTTTGCTCTGCTTCATTCCAACGAAATGCCTGGCTTTGAATAAGCGATTTTGTACGTGATGCCGTTATTTCAACTTTAAAATCTTTGATCGGTTCTGCATTTGCCCTTATCTTTAAATCCTCGCTTTTGGTTACCTGATAAGGCGTATTTAATACCGATGACTTTTGCAACCATCCCCTTTGTTCTGCCTCCTGTCTTATATCTTTTTGACTACCTACCGTAAATCCGAATGTAGGTCCCGCAAAATGTTCATCCATCCCCAATACCTGCATATCCTTGCCATATCCTGGTAATATGGTACCGTTTGTATTTGTTAAATTCACAGAAACATTTCTTAAAGTCATTATCAATCTCGCTACGTGTTGCATCACATCCAGCTCCACCTTTTTCTTTTTGGTTGAATCGGCAGACGCATTCGCATCCTTTGGTTTTGGTTTTTTTAAATTCTGATTGACTCGTTTAAAATAAGGTATCCTGTTATAAAGAGTGACCATGTTCAACTGTCCGTTCCATTTTATACTGCGGGAATTGGTAACAATGTTTCCCAACGTATCCTTCACGATCACATTTCCTTCGGCATCCTTTTGTGTATTAAAAAGTGGTGAATGCGTCCAGTTGTAGGTTCCGCCATAAGTAACGTTTGCCGTTGCAAAATCGAGCATGGGTAATTTATTGATCGGAATGGTATAGGTTAAATTCACCTGTTGGTTGTATTGTGTTTTTTTAATACGATCCCATATTTCTCTCATCAACGTATCTCTGGTTGCTTCTGTTACCTGACCATCCGGCTCCAGGATACGCTCCTGATTAATTGCATTAAAGTTCAGTTTAAGTCCTTTCGTGATGTCATAATTAAAATCATAATTACGATTCATGTTAAATCTTTTGTTGTAAGTAGGTAAGATCAAAGCATAGGGATCGGTGATATTCCTCACTTTATTGGTAGTATACTCCCTGTCCACATTAGTTGAAAAGCCCAGTTTGTTCGGATAAGGATAAAAATTAATATCTTTTATTAATTGGAAATATTTGCTTTTTAAAAACGGGACTTTGTCAAACGGCTTGATATTTTTAGGTGTAGGAGAATAATTATACATCAGTCCTGCATGATAATCTTTGAGCATATTGTATTCGATAGTTGCATTTCTACGATAAAACTCACTGAAAGCATATGTTGCAGACCAGTTCTCGATATCATAAATATGATTTTTCTTGGAGTCTTTTCCTTTATCTTTTTTCACATTTGTAAA
>CAZMRM010000329.1:2236-4609 GCA_964568515.1 uncultured Chitinophaga sp.
GCTGAGGTCCATGGATAGACCCAAAATGTGCCTTCCAATGGAAGGTCCTGGTCGAGTGGATTAAATTGCGGTGTAACAAATATTTCGGAATAGCCTACATACATCGGAATGTGGACATTGTAATCGGCAGGAATAAATTTTCCGAGTTCAAGAGTAGAAGATACATCATACTGCTTCAATGTTTCTTTTTTGCGTTCGTTTACTTTGTTCTCAATACTTCCAAAACCAGGAGTATACATATTACCTGAAACGGTTACGTTTCCGAAATCTGCCAGCTTAGCTGTCAACCTTGCATTTGCAGCCCAACCGCCATTTTCGGTAAAATCACTCAAACGCAATTCATTGACCCAGACCTGTGCACATTTACTTCTTCCGTCATCCGGATCCGTTGCACTTTGTTTAATTGGATTCCGGACTCCAATCATTAAAATCCGTATGGCACTGAGATTAGGATTTCCCTTGATCGTGATCACCCGGTTCCCGTCATATTGTTTGAATTCACTGGCCAATGTAATACCTGAACTTGTATTGGCCATTTCATTGTTCCGTTTAAGCTTGGCAGCTAATAATTTATCAAATTCAATGATCATTTCATTGTCGGATGGCCATACTGCGTACTGATCGCTTTCGTTGTCACCGTTATATCTTCCGGGAGGTGTTACTTTTAAAGGCAGGTCATATTCGTAATAGTTCTCTGTATAATCGGTTCCCAGGCGAATGAACATGTGTATATCATTATCTTTCAATGGTTCGTTCAGGTTGGGTGATGCCTCTGCATGCACGTACATTTTCAGTTTTTTATACTGACGTACATCCAGTTGTGTTGTTTTATAAGCAGCACGTCCTTCACCATCGTTTAAACCACATACCGTTAACGCCATCGCTTGCTCGTTAATGGCCAATAATCTGGCAGAGCTGCTATTTATTTCCCGCTGGATACCTGGAGGCAACACATAATTTACCGGTTGTTTACTGCCGTTTTCTTCAAGGTTCACAGCAGACACATCAAACTGAAGGTTATTATCATCGGTAGGGATCTGCATTCCTGGTGTAGAAATATTAAATCCATATTTTCTCCATTCACCCCTAACAAGTTCCAATCGTGCAAAACGCAATACAATAGGTTTATCCACATTCTTCATAAACATACGCATAAAACGTATGGATTGAAAATTTTCGATGTCTCCGTATTTCTCTGCATCAGCTGTTTTAAGAGGAATCTTAAACTGATACCATTTTACTTTTTTTGTAGTACCATCTTTCACAGGAACAGATGCCTCCAAAACATCGGTAATGTAATTATTCCCTACACCTGCAGCAAAATCAGATGGTTTCAGACTTACATGGTATTGATAATAACTTTCAAACGTGCTTAAACTATTATCCCGGTTAATGTCTTCCACATTGGGCATAGTATTGATCGATGCTTTTGGATAATCTCCGGATGTAACAGGAGAGTTACCTTCCAGCCCTACAAATTTTTTATAACGCTCCAGTGTATTCAAGGTTGGTGTTCCATCATCATAATCATCGCCTCTGAAAAAGTGAAAATCATCCGCAGAAGGATCCAGTTTGATCTTATCATAAGCAGCTGTTGATATGCTTTGTACCCTTGACAGATAATCGGAAAAATAGGTTTGTTCTTCTGCATTGCCTAATCCATCCAGCCCGACATCCTGCGCCGCACGATCATTGGGGTCACTGTTAAAAGCATTCACAAGTGGTTGTGTTGTTGGAATGCGTCCCCATTCATTTTCAACAACCGGTAAATTGTTTCCTCCATTCTGATCAGCTGTACTTGGAGCTGGCAACACGTTTTCAGCACTTTTATAGGAATCGCGCAAAACATCTTCAGAAATATTTCCAATGTTAAAATACAGATCACCGCTTGTGCTCCTGTTGGCGGCAGGAACATCGCTATTAAAAGGATCCATCACCCAGAATTGAATGTATTCGATATTTGCTGCTTCAAAATCTGTTGTTTGCATGGCACGCATCATGCCTCCCCAGCGGGTTTCCGGCTTGGCAAGATTGCCATTTGCATCTAAACCGGCTGAAATGGTTGAAGGTGCTGCATCATAATTATACGGACCTCTTTCAGACGGATAATAAGCCAGGTCGAGTGTGGCAATGTATTGAATAGTGGCCGTTTGTTTACTTGGAAAAACTTCCTGCTCCTGTACTTCACGCATAAAATTATGCGACATGATGCTGGAGTTAATGTTAGAAGGTGTATAACCATTGGTTTGTCTCAATAAAATAGGGTCGATATTATACCAGGTCAGAAGCGCCCTGTTAAAGCCATAAGCAACCGTATCGGTAAGATCTCCTTCCGGAAAAAGATGAGAAGCCGTTCCAACTCCTTGACGTTGA
>CAZMRM010000330.1:0-4602 GCA_964568515.1 uncultured Chitinophaga sp.
GTGCTATTCATATTGTGATTGAAAATGGTATTTTTTCAAAAAAATTATCGGACATCAGCTCATTGCCAAAAGGATTAAGAATAGCAGATATTAAAGAAGCTGGAAATGATGCTGCTTTTACAAATACCTATTCAACATTTGCCGATATTCATTCCGATCCGTTCATTGCTTTGAATACAGCAATGGCAAATGGGGGTGTCTATATCCATGTTGCCGATAATGCAGTGATTGAAGTGCCTATACACATTATTCAAATTGCTTCGTCTCAATCCAATACGCTGATCCATCCAAGAATTTTTATTCATGTAGGAAAAAATGCTCATGCTAATCTGGTGCAATCTTTTGAAACAGTTGCGTCGACAGCAAAAACATTTAACAATACTGTAACGGAAATGTTTATTGATGAACATGCAATCGTTACTCATTACCAAATACAGGATGAACATTCACTGGGTTATCTTGTAAATACAACACAAACGTATCAAAAAATGAAAAGTGTATTTACAATAAATACATTTTCCTTAAGTGGTGCATTTGTTAGAAATAACCTGAACATGGTGCTGGATGATGAATATATCGAATCTCATCTGTACGGATTATATCTAACAAAAGAAAATCAAGTGGTGGATAATCATACACTGGTTGATCACCGAAAACCAAATTGTAATAGCAACGAATTGTACAAAGGTATCATTGAGGAAAAATCAAGTGCTACCTTTAATGGGAAAATTTTTGTTAGAAGGGATGCTCAGCAAACCAATGCGTTTCAGTCCAATAAAAATATTTTGTTAAGTGATGATGGAACAATCAATACCAAACCCCAACTCGAGATTTATGCAAATGATGTAAAGTGCTCCCATGGAACTTCTACCGGAAAACTGGATGAAGATAAAATATTTTATTTGCGTGCCCGCGGGCTAAGTGAGGCCAGTGCTAAAAAAATGCTTATGCATGCCTTTGCTTCCGAAGTAGTGGAAAAAATAACACTTGAAAATTTGCGCGATTATATTGAAGAAAAAATTTCAAAGCGCTTTGAATAAAAGCGGTTTATCAAACTGCATAATATACTTCTGAATCTTTAGTTGTGTTTAAAAATAAGAACCTCCTTTTACTTCATTTCATAGTATTTATCTGGGGTTGGTCGCCCATACTCGGAAAGCTTATAAATATTGAAGGAGTGGTTGCCTACCAGCTGGTATGGTTTAGAATGTTGCTCACAGTTGCCTCCATTATCATTTACTTAATAGCTTCCGGCACAACTATTAAATTACCCCGGGCAGATATTTACCGGTTGATAGGTATAGGAATGATCATAACCTTTCATTGGTTTTGTTTTTATAATGCCATCAATGTTTCCAATGTTTCTGTAACCTTGGTTGCATTTGCCACTGCAACCTTATTTACTTCCATCATCGAGCCTTGGTTTTATAAACGTAAAATCATTCGTTATGAAATCATTTTTGGAATGGTGATTATGGCAGCAATTATTATCATTTTTAAAGTAGAAACACGTTATACCTTAGGAATCATTTTTGGAATTCTGGCAGCATTCACTTCTTCTTTATTTACGGTTTTTAATGGACTGCTGGTTCAGCGAATCGAATCATCGGTAATCTCTATTTATGAATTGGGTGGCGGTTTTTTAGCCCTTACGGTTTATCTTTTTTTTAAAGGTGATTTTACTCCAGAGTTTTTTACTATAACTCCGAAAGCCTGGTTATGGTTAGGTATTCTAGCTGTATTAGGAACAACATTCCCATTTATAGCAAGTGTGAATTTAATGCGTAAGATCAGTCCTTATACTGTAACACTTACTGTTAACCTGGAAACCATATATGGAATCATCTTCGCTTATTTTTTATGGGAAAAAGAAGAAGAAATGACCCCTGGTTTTTACTTAGGAACCTTCATTATTCTTACTACCGTATTCGGTAATTCTGTATTAAAACGATATTTAAAAAAGGAATAAAAAGCGCCCTGAATCTCAGGACGCTTAACTAAACCAACAAATTAAATCAAAAAAATTATTGGCGCACGATGATCTTTCTGGTGATGAGCTCATTGTTGGTTTTGAGTTGTAAGAGATAAATTCCCTCTGGAATACCTGCCGCACTCCACTCCAAGCTATAATTCCCCTGCGCTTTATTCGAAGTTTCTATAGTCTGAATTTTACTTCCCAGTAAATTATAAATACTAAGCTCTACAGTGGTGTTATGACCAATACTATATTTTATAGTAGTGGTTTCATTGAATGGATTGGGAAAATTTTCCAGCATCACGCTGTTTAAATTTTTGTTATCAATACCCGTAACCCTCCGATCAACAACACGAAAGAAAAAATCAAATGGTTGGGTGAAAAAAAATTATCTGTAAGAAATGGCAAAAACGGCGTCAGCATCGGTTATTGGAATGCTCGTTTTTCCGTTTGAGACAAGGCACTTAAATTTGGCTGTTATTTTTTTTGTAGGTTCTCCTTTCTCATTCAATGTATAATCTTCTACTGAAACTATTTCAAAATAACTGTCCGCTGGTTGTAAAACATTGTTGGATGTATATTTCTGACCCATAGCATCCACCCAGGTGACAATGATTTTTGAAAAAGGATTTGAGGTTTTCGGAACAAATACAGCCGTAAAATTTGCAAAACAGCCTGATGAGTAGCCTGAAGTTGCAACAGTTTTTCTTGTCACGTAGCTGCATCCTGAACCACCAGCAGCCAATCTCACATAATAAATACCGGGGGAAGAAAACTCATGTGAAGGCGATTTTAAAGTAGAATAGTTATCAACTGATAAAGTATCATCAAAATCCCAGTTATAAGTTAAGGCAGAAGTTGAATTAACATCAAATTGAATGATATTAGTGCCGGGTACAGGAGTATCTAAAATGTTTACTGAACAGGAATCCTGAATTCCCATTTTTACCCAGTTACAAATACTTCCAATACACCCATTTGTATACGTTATTCGTAAGCAGGCATTATAATACCCGGGTTTATAGGTATGAGACGGATTCGCCATTGTACTGTTTGTGCCATCTCCGAAATCCCAGTAATAGGATTGTACGGTATCACCAATACTGGGGATGGCGGTAAAATTAATTACATCAGCTAATAAAGCAGTATCCTGCAAGAATTCGAATTTATCAGGTTGTAGTAATGTATCAATATTGGAAATGGGTGAACCAATGGGTGATAATCTGTTGTTGTTAAGTTGAAAGATCACATGATTACTGCAATTCGTGCAATTAACCTCTCTCAAATTTCCCAACACCGAATACAGTCCATTGCTGCTGTCTTGTTTATAAAAAGAATACATATAGTAATTATTGACTCCAGCTTCCAGGTTTACAGGAACGGAACTTACATTACCCTTAAAATAGAAGACTGGAGATTCTTCTTTAAATGGCTTATCGCCGATCCTTTCTTTTTTGCAACCTGTACCGAAAATTATCAGTACGAAAGAGAATAAGTAAATTAATCTGTTCATTTTTTAAAAATCAAATAGTGTATAGGATAAGATAATCCTCAATCCATTGTTTCGTTCGAATTTATTTTGTGCGAAAAATATATTTTTCTTAATATCAATTAATCCATAATTAATAATTGTTGTAATATCGAAATGAGACGAGATTTTTCTTCTGTATCCTATACATAGAGAAGCATCAAAACGATTAAACGCATCTGAATAAAAATATCCGGATTTGTTTTCTGTAATTATATTATCCGGAGAAGTAACAGGAGTAACACTGGTACTATTGAGCTCGATTTTATTTTTTTTATTCAATAAAATAGAAAAGGAGCCTCCAGTAAAAATGATGTTTTTATTATTAATGTAATAGTCAACAGTTAATGGAGCAGTGAGGTAATGAAGCACTCCGACTTTAATAATAGTTTCAGTTGTAGTAGATCCAAGGCCATAGATCGTAGAGACAGAGCGCTTTGAACTGTTCTTTAAATGCGAAATGTTTGTGTATTGCAGTCCAAGTTTAGCACCCCATTTTTGATTGAAAGTATGGGATACACTTATTCCGAATACAGGTGCTATTCCTCTTCCTTCAAGTGTGTCATGATAATGCCATCCCAACTGCCCGTTAGCCCCTGCCTCAATTGAAACACTTGTAACACTTGCCAGTCCATCCATTGGTAAAAGTTGAGCAGTGTTATCCTGAACAGAAGAACTGTCTACTTTAGATTGTATACTATCTGTTGCTATCAGCGCTTTCTCTTTAAGAGTCGAATCTGCTAATGAATCCGAGACTTCGGTAATTATTGCAGCGATGATGGAATCATTTGTTCCAATTGGAATTTCTTTTTTCTCTGTTAAAGCGGAGTCATTTTCCGACAGGCCCGTTTTTTCAGTATTTCCGGTTTGTTTTGAACTTATTTTGACCTTTTCCTTTTTAGTTGCATGCAATTTATTTTCTGTTCCGTCAGAGGTGGCAGCTTCTTTAATATCCTTTTTGTGGTTTAAGGAATGCTTAGCTTTAAGCCCTTTGGAGACTAATTCTTTTTCCGATTTGGAAGAATTCTTTGTCTTTTTGGAAAGAATGATTTGCTCAGGTGAATTAGAGTCATTGTTAAAAATATTTTTTTCTAAGTTA
>CAZMRM010000331.1:0-4317 GCA_964568515.1 uncultured Chitinophaga sp.
GCTTTTCCGGCGCGTATTTTAACCAGCTCCGATTCCAGATGGGAAACTGCTTTGTCCATTTGTTCGGTGGCCTCGTCTAATATAAACTGAATATCTTCGTTCATGATTGATAAATTAAGTAGCCCGTTTTGAGTTAACAATACGGGCTACAAATGTAATTTTTTTGTTATGAAAAACGAAATTTAAAATTCAACAAGAGTTCCGACTTCCTGTCCTTGCATCAAATTTTTAAGATTATTCGGTTTATTCATATCAAAAACAATAATTGGCAAATTATTTTCCTTGCAAAGTGTAAATGCGGTCATGTCCATTACTTCCAGCCCTTTCGCATATACTTCTTCAAAAGAAATGGTATTGTATTTTGTAGCTGATTTGTCTTTTTCAGGATCAGCTGTATAGATACCATCTACACGTGTTCCTTTTAAAACCACATCTGCTTCAATTTCGATGGCACGTAAAGTTGCTGCCGTATCCGTGGTAAAATAAGGGTTACCTGTACCCGCTCCAAAAATAACGACTCTGTTTTTTTCAAGATGACGAACAGCTTTGCGGCGAATAAAGGGTTCGCAGATTTGTTCCATTTTAATGGCCGATTGTAAACGGGTCTCCACACCTGCTTTCTCAAGAGCTGATTGAAGGGCCATGGAATTAATCATGGTGGCAAGCATTCCCATATAGTCGCCATGAACACGGTCCATACCGCCTTCTTCGGCTTGTATCCCTCTAAAAATATTACCACCACCAATAACAACACCTACCTGAATACCCATGTCAACGATTTCCTTAATTTGTTCGGCATACTGAGCCAGGCGTTTATTATCAATCCCAAATTGCTTGTTGCCCATCAAGGATTCTCCACTTAGTTTTAAAAGAATACGTTTATATTTCATTTAATGGTTGGTTATAAATTAATACTAGAGAACATTCATAATTTGTGGGTGAACATTTTCACCATTTTAATTGTGAGAACCTTGTATGCTATTTCCACTTGTGTAAATCGAGGTTTTAGCACAGGTTCATTCCATTATTAGTTTGCTGTCACTATCAATATTGGTACGTTTATCAAAATGAAAATCGATGTATTTGGCTTCTCCTTTTTTCCCTTCAACACGTGTGGTTACTCTTCCCATTTCTTGTTGATGATCAAACGCTTTCACAGTAACAGGGCCCTGGTAATTTTCAGAAAAAATAAAATAAATGCTTAATAGATTATCGGTTCCTTGCGTGTCGGAACTTACAATGGTTTTACCGAACGAGATACCACTTTTTTGCAGGTGAGCAGGTAGCTCTATTTCCACATCAAAGCTTTTATTCATTCTGCTTTGAATTCCTTTTGCAAGCTTACCGGCTGTTTGTCCGGCTGCATCACCTGCTTTTTCAAGCCCTTCTTTTACAGAAGATGAAGAGCAGGCACTGATGGCTATCGAAAGAAGGATGAAATAGAGGAAGTATTTCATTGTTTCAATTTATATTTTTTGTCAAAAGATCCAATCATGCTATATAGGGGTGGTGTACTACGTATACCGAAGCCTTGGCGCAGGTATAAAAAAAAGTCCCGATTCAATCGGGACTTTTTAATATAAAAACTAAGCTAAAGCGATTCGTTTGAATCCTGTAACTGTTAATCCTTTTTGAGAATCGTTCAGGTATTGAGCGATTGTCTTTTTATTATCTTTTATAAACTCTTGATTTAATAAAGTAGATTCTTTGTAGAATTTCACCAATTTTCCCTGTGCAATTTTTTCAAGCATATCTTCTGGTTTGCCTTCTGCACGTGCTTGTTCTTTTCCTACTTCAATTTCACGCTGAATGGTTTCTGCATCCACATCAGCTTTATCAACGGCTACCGGAGCCATAGCAGCAACCTGCATGGCTACGTCTTTTGCAACATCTGCATCTATGCTGTCAGAACTGAATCCGACAATGTTTGCCAAACGGTTGCCAGGGTGATTGTATGCAATAACGATAGGGGCTTCGATCACTTCATATTTTGATAAATCAATTTTTTCCCCGATTACTCCGGTTTGTTCAATTAATTTATCAGCGATGCTGATGTTGTTATCGTAAGCCAATGTTTTTAACTCATCTAAATTTTTTGGATTTTTAGCAATGGCAATATCCAGGATATTGTTTACAAATTTTCCAAAATCTTCGTTTTTAGCAACAAAATCAGTTTCGCAGTTGACCACCAATACGGCACCACGTTTTTTATCAGCAGTTGTTTTTGCAACTACCAATCCTTCTTTTGCATCACGGTCACTGCGGTTTGCAGCCACTTTTTGTCCTTTTTTACGCAATTCATCAATTGCTTTTTCAAAATCGCCTTCAGCTTCGGTTAATGCTTTTTTACAATCCATCATACCGGCGCCGGTCATTTGTCTTAGCTTATTTATATCTGCTGCGGTAATAGCCATTGTTGTCATATTTTTTAGAGGATTAAAAAATGTCCCGATTTTAGGCCGGGACGTTTTTTGTATAATTTGGTTAATTAACTTTTCTTCTTGGTTTTTTTCCTGCTGTGCCTTTTTTTACTTCTCCTTCATCATCGGAAGCTTTGAATTTGGCGCCTTTGGCGAGGCTTTCCGCTTCATCACGGGATGATTTGGTGTTTTCTTTTTCTTCAGCTGCGGCAGCTTCTTTATCAATTTTGCGTTCAGCCAATCCTTCTTCAATGGCTTTGGTAACAATACCGGTGATTAGAGCGATGGAGGAAGATGCATCATCATTTGCAGGGATTGCGTAATCAACAGCTGTAGGATCAGAGTTGGTATCAACGATTGCAAATGTTGGTATATTTAAGCGTTTTGCTTCTGCAACAGCAATGTGTTCCTTGGAAATATCTACGATAAACAAAGCAGCAGGCAAACGGCTAAGGTCAACGATACTTCCCAAGTTGGTTTCTAATTTTGCTCTAACGCGTGAAATCTGCAATTTCTCTTTTTTGGAGATATTGTCAAATGTACCGTCCGTTCCCATTTTATCAATGGTTGCCATTTTTTTTACTGCTTTACGGATGGTTGCAAAGTTGGTTAACATGCCACCTGGCCAGCGTTCGGTAACATAAGGCATCCCTACAGCTTTTACTTTTTCTGCAACAATGTCCTTTGCTTGTTTTTTAGTAGCAACGAACAAAATCTTTTTACCGGATTTTGCAATTTGTTTCAAAGCATTTGCTGCTTCATCAACTTTAGCTACTGTTTTATTTAGGTCAATAATGTGAATACCATTTTTTTCTGTAAAGATGTATGGAGCCATTGCTGGGTTCCATTTTCTTTTTAAGTGACCGAAGTGGGATCCGGCTTCCAGTAATTCATTAAAATTTGTTCTTGATGACATTGAGTCCTTATTAAATTATTAATACTTTTTTTGATAGATGTCGATTGATATTTATAAAAGTATTGCAAAACGGAACAAACCGTATTGCAATACCGAATAATATTAACGTTTGCTGAATTGGAAACGCTTTCTGGCTTTTTTCTGACCAGGTTTTTTACGTTCAACCATTTTCGGATTACGTGTCATCAAACCTTCTGCTTTTAACACCGGTTTATGAGTTGCATCCAATTCTACTAAAGCACGGGCAATCGCTAAACGTACAGCTTCTGCCTGGCCTGTTACCCCGCCCCCTTTTACATTTACTTTTACATCCAGTTCACCTGCAGTTTTTGTTAAAAGCATGGCCTGGTTGACTTTGTATTGTAAAACGGATGTTGTGAAGTATGCTTTATAATCTTTGTTGTTGATTATAATTTCGCCACTTCCTTTTTGCACATATGCACGTGCTACAGCGGTTTTTCTTCTACCAAGAGTATTTACTACTTCCATTTTTATTATTTAATTGAATTTAATTTGATTTCTTTTGGTTGTTGAGCCGCATGAGGATGGTCGGTTCCTGCATAAATATATACATTACGACGCAATGCATCTCCCAATCTGTTTTTTGGCAACATACCACTTACTGCCATACGAACCACTTCCGTGGGTTTTTTTGACAAAAGCAGTTTGGGGGTTGCAAAACGCTGACCACCAGGATAACCTGTATGGCGTACATATTCTTTTTCTTCCAGCTTATTACCGGTCAATTTTACCTTTTCAGCATTGATGATCACCACGTTATCACCTGTATCCACATGAGGGGTAAAATTAGTTTTATTTTTTCCTCTTAAAATATAGGCTACTTTAGAGGCCAAACGACCCAATGTTTCGTTTTCTGCATCTATTAAAACCCATTCTTTGCTCACAGTTGCCTTGTTAGCTGAAACTGTTTTGTAACTGATTGATTCCACTTATTTTAGGTATTAGATTATGTACTAGATA
>CAZMRM010000331.1:4327-4597 GCA_964568515.1 uncultured Chitinophaga sp.
GTACATTTTTATTTCCCGCAAAATAATTCACAAATAAAATGTTGAAAACTACCGGGGACCATCTGTTTTTTGGTAAAAATTCCATTTTTATTCATCTTACTGATTTCTTCCTCATTCGTTCAAAAGTTATTTGAATTTATTCTAAATTAGCATTTCTGACAATTTTATGACAGTGGGTAGTGCTCTTTTATGGAAATTTGCACTACAAAACATGACTTGTGGAGAGAATTAAGATAATAGCATTTACACACAAAACTACCAATTTAAACG
>CAZMRM010000332.1:0-2713 GCA_964568515.1 uncultured Chitinophaga sp.
TTTGCTTTTTTACACCACACTATACTTTAAGAATACCATACTGAAATCAAAAAAATATACACATTATTAATAAATTAGGTTTTGTTACCCGTTTTATTTCCGGCAATATTTCAAAAAAATATAGAGCAAACCTAAATCTTTCTGACAAATAAAAAACATGTTTTACCAATGAATTTTAACACTGATGACCTTTAGGTCGGGTAAAAAATAATCTATGATGTATAGTAGATTTTTATTCAGAAAAAGGGAAATGAAACCAGGAGCATTAAACCGGTGAGTTTGCATTGGTTGGCAAATAGCTATATTTGATAATATGAAACAAACCTTCGCAATTGCCAAAAACGACCTAGCTGAACTGTAAGAACCAATGAAAATTCAACTTGAAAAATATAGTCCTGAATGGAGAAATGTATATAAAGAAATTGAGAAAGATCTTAAACGTTACTTAATTTTTTTAGACCCTGTAGTCGAACATATTGGAAGCACTTCAGTCTTTGGCTTGACTGCAAAACCTATCATTGATATTATTGTCGGAATTTCTAGACAAGACCAACTAGAAAAAGTCGTTGATCCGTTGACAAGTAATGATTATATATATTATGAAAAATATAATTCCGTAATGCCTTACAGACGCTTTTTTGTTAAGTTAAAGACCAGACCAAAGAACTTATTTATACCAAAAGTATATTATGAAAAGGATGAAGTGCCTAACGAAATAAATGACTATAAATTAGCTCACATTCATGTCCTGGAGTACAATTCATATCATTGGAAAAGACACATTGCTTTTAGAGAATATTTAAGAAAACATGAAGACATTAAGAATGACTATCAGAAAATAAAAATACAATTAAGTGTTTTGGATTGGCGAGACGGAAATGACTACAATAACTCGAAGAACGATTTTATTAAACGTACGGAACAAAAAGCTATTGAATGGTATGAAGAACAGAAAAGCAGTAGCTAGCAAGTGTTGGCAAAAAAACAGGTTCAGTTGTTAAATAAAGTTTTGTGCTTCGAAATCTGCTATCAACCTTTATCAGGTTGTTTAAAAAAACAATCCATTGATATAGTAGATTTTTATTCAGAAAGAGCGGGAAAATAAAGCCGAGACACTAAACCGCTAAGTTTGCACTGATTAATGCAGAATAGCTATAGTTGATAATACGAAACAAACCTTCGCAATTGCCAAAAACGACTGGGATAGAGAGGGTTCATATCACCATAAGCCAGTTAGCTGCAAGTTTAAGGAATGGTACCAGAGACAATGAAACCAAAATTAGAAACAGAAAAAGGTTGGACAGAAGCAATTATTGACGATGATTGTGAATTCAGCAAGTTCTATACAGCTGCTGATCTCTTATCGAGTGATTTTAATTTAACATTTTCAAATAAGCTTAACGACTTCGGCACTTTATATTGGGACTTTGAATATAAAGGTAATGACCTTATCTTACATTATAATATTTATCTGGGTATAACCATTTTTCCACGAGCATTTAAATCTGCTACTCAGACAGAGAATGAGTCGGTCGTAGAAATTTCCACCTTGCTTTTTCGAAAACTTATTGACCTGAACTGGTCAAACTTTGAGAATGGGAAAACCATTGGATCAAAAGGTTCTGAGAGTGGAAAAATTATTCATGACATTGAGAATTCAAATGGTGCAAGAATAACATTAGAAAGGGAATGCGGAAGCATCCCATTTGCAATCACAATTGGAATTTATGATCTCATGTTTCACACTCATTACGAAAACGAGTTAGAAAAAGCTAATGAGTATGTCATCCAAACAAAATATAGAGTGAATAAAATATTTGATTTGTATGACGTAGCAGAAGACAAAAGAGACAATTTTTGGCATTTTAAACACGGCAAGAAAATTAATGAACTTGCTGAAATGACAGAAACACCAATTGCAGAAAGAAAACCAGCAGTTAACAGCACCTTGCCAAAAGCGAGGCTGAAATGGTGGCAGAAACTTTTCAGTAATTAATAAACCTATCGTGGCTTGACAGGCTGGTGATCCGAAATGCCCGTCTTAGGCAAGCTGCAAGATGTTAGCAACCATTATAGTATAATAAATGTCTTTTTCTTTAAAAAGAAAAGCAAAAAATTCAGGACGCTTTCATGTATCCTTGAGAGGAAGACAACCCCACTAACTTTCCCTCCTATGTGTCTTCCTTCAACCATACGCATAAAGTCGCCGTTCCAAAGTGTCTTTCCTGCATCCAGTTCCTGCTTTGGTTCTGCTTATCACCTGCTGGAATAATCAGTTAATATTTTTTCAAACCCTGCTCATTTTTATCAGATCATAAAGCCGGGGTAAATGGAAATAGTGTGCTTTCCTGAATTTTTGTTTGCTTTCACACAACCGTTCAAATGTGCAAGTACCTGTATACCGTTTCAAGAAAAAATAAAACCCGGCTATTTCGCCAAAATTCTGGAGTCACTTGATCTTAAATCTATGGTTTTACAACTCAGTATATATAATCCTAAATCAACTATTAATCTTAAAATTTAATCATCATAAAAAAAATAAAATTGAAGAAGAGTTGTCTTTAAGCAAAGACATTAATTCAAAATTAATCCGGCGATTTTTAAATGCTTCTCACGTTCAGCGTAGCATTTCTACGTTGCTGTATTCAAGGTCTCCACCCTGTGTGTTAAAAGCACTCTATGGCCTTCATGCAGTTTGGTCCTGTATTTCCTT
>CAZMRM010000332.1:2723-4542 GCA_964568515.1 uncultured Chitinophaga sp.
ATCAATCGGAACATTTCTCAATAAAAAAATTATGATATATCCTTTTTATTAGCGGTGATTTTTAATTTTTGTTTCATAAGAAAAATTCTGTCTTCAGCTAACGCTCATTTAAGTGCGAGCTTTACCCTGCTGAATTTAAAGGAATCTAGCGTTATCCTTGAAGAGAGTTTCTCTTTTTAAATAGCACTTGCTACTGATAAGCGACAGCGTTGAATAAACTTAAACATGTCAGATTTATCTCAACCATTTTCTTCGCGCGAAGAATAATTCAATCTGAAATTAAAAGCAAATTAAAATGGGAATAATCTAGTCACTCTTTCTGTAAAAATATGAACAAAACAGACAAGCGCTGTAACTATTGAAAACAGTGGTGTATGCGTTGCTTGTTGTTCATTTTCAATTAAATATAGGCTTCGTTATTTTTGATTTTCTGATCTTTTTTTACCGTTCATTTAAAAAAACATACCGTTGGATAAAAGAACCATTTTTTATTTGCTTGCATTAAAATAAATGTTGTTGATTTGCGATCATGTTAAACAGATAAAATGTGTTCGCTGAAAAAGTGATGGTTTAATACAAGGATTAAAACAAATTTATTTCAATCAATTTCTGGAAGTGTTTCAATAGGAGGTCCTCTAAACCCTATTTAAATCAACATATACAAGCTACAGTATATTTTTTTGAATGAATAATTCTATAAACCCAAACACATGAAAAAATTAATTGTTTTGATCTTCTGCTTAATATCCTTAATTGGCTATTCACAAGAACCTTCCAGATGCACCGGTAAGACCAATGAAAATGATAAACCTCAAGGGTTATGGACCTGCACATTTCCTTCAGGAAAGATACAGTTTGAAATCAATTATGAGGACGGACTGTTTGACGGAGTGAAGAGAGAATATTATGAAGATGGAAAAATAAAATTTGAAATTTATTATTCCAAAGGAGAATTGAATGGTGCTGCTAAGGAATACTATAGTGATGGACTTGTAAAATATGAAGGCACCTATACCAAAGGCGTACCTTCAGGAACACATAAAGAATATAAAGAAGACCGGTCTGTAAAAACAGAAAAAGATTTTGGTACTCCAAGCCAGAAGTAGCCAGATACACCAGATCAGTTATGATTTGAAGAGTAGACTCCCTAGTTTAATTACATCCAATTGCCTCAAAAAAATAAAACAATGAGTTTAAGGAAAACGATCGTCCTGATATTACTTTCCCTTTTAACGGGAAGTGTGTATTCTCAATGCACACTTACACAAGTAACTACTTCAAGTGCCGCTGCAGGAGGTGCAAGCAGCTCGCTGACTTTTACCATTTCGACTTCCGGTAGTAACCGCTTGTTGGTAGTAAGAGCTTCTACTTACAGCTCTGATCCCACTTCTGTTACATATAACGGGACCAACCTGACCAAACTTGTCAGTAAGAACAATGGTAATTTATATGCCTCTGTCTGGTATTTGATCGCACCTTCAACAGGATCCAATAGTGTGATAGTTAATGGAGTGGCCGGATTTACACCCATTGCGGCAGCTACTGCATTTACGGGAGCCAGTCAGAGTGCACCATTCGGAACTCCGGTAACGGGAAATTTTAACAATGCAAATCCTTCATTGAATGTCAGCAGTGCAACCGGACAAATTGTAATTGATGTGGTAACTTCAAATACTTCCTTGTCTACCGGTGTTGGTCAAACAAACAGCTACTCTGCAAGTTCTGTGGGTTGGTACGGTTCCGGTTCATCAGAAGCCGGTGCTTCTACGGTAACCATGTCCTGGATCGGATTAAGTCCGATAGGAGCACATATTGCTGT
>CAZMRM010000333.1:0-4541 GCA_964568515.1 uncultured Chitinophaga sp.
GATGATGGTGCATTTGATATAAAGAAATGGTAAGTAAAAGGAGTAGCTTTCCGCTAGCTACGTATGCAAGTTGAGTGAGATGAAGTAGCAGCGGAAAGCTACGATCTTCGTAGGTATGAAGTTACGAAGGATTTTTTTGAAAATGAATATCTTTTTGAACAAATAACCAACAAAAATCCTTACTAAAAATCAGCATTTATTGTTTGAATCAGAGCGGCAAAAACGAAGAACACCACTCTTCATTTTTATTTTTCGTAGAGAAATTAGAAAGCACCTCGCTTGCAATCTAAATCCGATTGAAGTTAAAAGCTCACCTTTGTGGAGGATTTGTAATCACTATTCTTTACTTATAAATTTTCTTGTGTGTAAGCGAAGGTGACTTGAAACTTTAAAGAGAAATAAGGAGTAGCTTTCCGCTAGCTACGTGTGCAAGCTTTGTCCATTAGAAAAATAAATACCTAAATGATTTACATCAAAAAATATCAAAAAATTTTCTTTTGGATAGTTGTCATACTCTATTCAAATGTTTTTTTTATAGATTTTTTAGCAACACATTTTTCTCAATTGCATTTTGGAAAAGATAACGGATTAATTTTTAGAATTGTTGCAACATGTCTTGTTAGTGCAATATTTTTTGGTGTTATAAAAAAAAGAAAGGTAATAGGATTTCTAATAGGATTTTTTATGGGATTATTTAGTTATATTCTTACGTTTATAATATATCTTATTACAAGTATTGCTGTAAAAGGTGATAATTCGGGATGGGATATTCGCTTAATTTTTGATCAACTAATTGCGACAACGATAATATGTATATGTGGAATGTTTGTTATATCGGTCACGTGCAAATTATCACCTGGATCTTATAAAAAGGAGTAACCTTCACTGATTCCTTACCTATTTTCATTCGTAAGTATCAGTTAAAGGTTACGACGTTTTAGATATGATTTACGAACGATTTTTTCGAAAATGAATTTCTTTTTGAACAAAGAATCAATAAGACCTCTTAAAAAAATATCCACTTAACCGGAGACTGCATACTAATAGAAAGCACTTTGCTGTCTACCTAAACCTGATTGCAGCGAAAAGCCTGCCCATGTCAGGGTTTTGGCGGAAACAACTGCAAGTTAGTATTACCTGTGTGCAGGGAAGGCAGCTTGAAGTGGAAAGCAGGGCTAAGGGAAGTAAACTACACAACGGTATGTTTCAAAAAATTATTGTCCTTCATAAAAAATCCCTCTTCTAAGTAGTTAACCGAACCAACTGCCCAGTTGCTCAATGCAACTAACTATCCGGATAACTGGAGCACTTACCGGTATGAGGTCACCAAAACAAATTATGACAGATCGATCAGTACTGTTATTGACGGCTTGTTTACCGGTGGTCAGGAGAACCTTCGTAACCGTGTGGCTACTTCCTCTTACCAGGAAGTGTACAATACCGATAAAAGGGTGTATGATCATGCCAGTCATTACAGTTATGATATTCATGGCAATGTGAAAACACTGATCCAGGATAACCCGGAGCTGTCAGTTTACAATCAGGAATATAAACGCATGGATTATGAGTATGATCTGATCTCTGGTAAGGTGAATGAGGTAAAATACCAGGCAGGAGAAACAGATGCGTTCTACCATAAATACAGCTATGATGCGGATAACCGTATTACAGCAGTACTGACCAGTAGCGATGGTAAATTATGGGATGGTGATGCGAGTTACAACTATTATGATCATGGCCCCTTGGCAAGAACCGAACTGGGTGATCTGAAAGTACAGGGACTGGATTATGCTTATACCTTGCAGGGCTGGATAAAAGGCGTGAATTCCACCACCTTGCAGTCAGACAGAGACATGGGAGCAGATGGGAATACAAGCGGTGCCCATGCAAGTGTAGGCAGGGATGCATATGGTTATGGTCTTACCTATTATGCCGGTGATTATGCTTCCATTGGTAGCAGTACTTTCCTGGCTATGGTGGATGGTACTTCTTTAGGCAATGCAACGCATGGTTTGTTCAATGGCAACATCAGCAAAATGGTAACAGCGATCAGTCCAGTTAGTGGACAAGCAGCGATTCCAATCCAGGGCAGGGCCTTTGCCTATGATCAGTTGAACCGCTTAACAGATGCCTATGCTTATACAGGTAGCAACATTGTAAGCAATAACAGTTTTACCGGAACAACAAATAATGGCGACTACCAGGAGCACTTTAGCTATGATGCCAATGGTAATATTGAAGCGCTCAGCAGAAAGGGTCATAGCACAGGCGGTCAGAATCCGGACATGGATGCTTTGACCTACCGTTACGACACCGATGTGAATGGCCATCAACTGAGCAACAAACTTCTGCATGTCAACGACAATGTATCTTATACAGCCAACTACAATGATGACATAGATGACCAGGGAGCCTACAACCAAAAAAATGAGACCACCCATAACTATGGTTATGATGAAATCGGTAATTTAGTAAAAGATAATCAGGAAAAGATCACCAGGATAGACTGGAACGTGTACGGAAAAATAAAGAACATCCACAAGGTGGATGGTTCAAACACAACGGATATTACTTTTAAATATGATGCGCAGGGAAACCGCATCAGCAAGGGAGTGGTCAATACCTTTGTACCTCCTATGCCTTTTAATCATCCTTCCAGGACGTATTATATAAGGGATGCAAGCGGCAATGTGATGGCCGTGTATGAACTGAAGTTTCCTACCGATGCACCAACGCTATCTTTAACCGAGCATCACCTGTATGGCAGCCAGCGTTTAGGAGTAGTGGCAGCCTATGGTTATACGGAGGATCATTCGGATGATAAGTATTCCAGGCATCTGGGCATCAAGCGTTATGAGCTGAGCAATCACTTGGGCAATGTATTGAATGTGGTAAGTGATAAAAAGCTACCGCACAACAACGGAGGAAGCATAGATTATTACCTTGCTGATGTAGTTAGTGCAACGGATTATTATAGTTTTGGAAGTCCGATGGCTGGAAGGAATGTGAATAATGCAAATTATAGATACGGGTTTAATGGGAAGGAGAAGGATGATGAGGTGAGTGGGAATGGGAATCAGTATGATTATGGGGATAGAAATTATAATTCTAGATTGGGTAGGTGGAATAGTCCTGATGGAAAAGCTGCGAAATATCCACAATGGAGCCCATATCATTTTGGTTATTGTAATCCGGTAACAACTATTGATCCTAATGGAGATGAAAATGTTGTTGTTGTCGGAGCTGAAAACCATTCCGAAACCACAGGTAATAAACTAATGTTTATGGTTCAAGCAATAAGGCAAATAAGGAAATATAAAGATATGTCAGGTGAGGCTACAAATGTTTTGTTATTTTCACATGGTTATACAGAAAAACAAATTAAAACATTTGAAAGAGTTGCTAAATTTTATGGTGTTAATAATGTTGTAAAAATTTCTAATGTGGATGAAGTTGTAAATTATATTAATTCTAAAGACGCTAAAACTGTTTCACTTTCACAAGAACGAGAAAATGATCCAATTTCAAATATGGATGCTTTCTCTCATGGATTACCAGGAAGAATAACATTCGATTTCGATGGAGGCGTTGATAATACAAACTTAACTATAGAAAAAGTTAACCAAATTGACCCTAAAGCGTTTGGAAAAGATCCTAGTACAGGAGCTGCACCCATTTTTAGTTCTTATGCTTGTAGAACAGGAACTCCTGATGACGATGGAAATAATCTTGCCCAAGCTTTTGCAAATAGAACAGGTGCCACAGTTAAAGCATTTCAAAGACGTTCAAATTATGAAGATACATTTAGTACTGAACTGATAAGGAGTTATTCAAAAGCAGTTAAGATTGATAATTATTTGCCTGGATATGGTACTGCATTATTTATTTTTACACACGGAGTAAATACATATCATAATGTTAAACAGTTAGATAAGGCTTTAAATGATGCTACAAAACGATATAAAGTTGACGGAGGATTATTTGATGAAAGAGGAGCAATAAAAGATGTAAAGTCAGGTGAAACTCCAGACAACTTACCAGCAGGCCAATTTGAATTTAAACCACAAAGTGAAAATAAAAAATAGATTTTAATGAAAAGGATCCGAAACATTCATATGCTTATTATTTGTTTATTTTTTTGTTATTGTAAAACCAAAGAAATATCTGATCATGTTTTGAAACTAAATGAATGTAAATTCATTGATTATAAAGCTGGTAATTGTGAGAAAGTTGAATATAGAGATTTTGTAATTAATATATCTCATCAATGTTTTTCGGAACAAAAACTTAGTAAATATACACTTCTCATATCTTTTGATGGTACAGTTTATAAAGGTCCATTTAAGAAAGATATTAGAATTAAAAGTATACCAGTATGCAAACATGAAGGAAGAAATGTTGTCGGAATTACAGTCGCATTAATAGATTCTACTCAAAATAAAGTTTTTATTTGGCAAAATGAAAACACTTATATATTGAATAAATTTTCAAACTTAAGTATTACTTTAAAACCTGAAACAACATATAATGTAGATGATGGT
>CAZMRM010000334.1:0-4526 GCA_964568515.1 uncultured Chitinophaga sp.
TAGTAGAAGTACACAATAACCAGCGTGACGGCCACATGCGTCAACAGATCAATAAAGGTCAAAGCAGTTATCATCCCAACAGTATCGGAGGCGGCTGTCCCTTCCAGGCAAAGGCCAGTCAGGGTGGTTTTACAAGTTACACCGAGCGGATTGATGCAAAAAAAATACGTGAACGTAGTCCCAGTTTTTTCGATCATTTCAGTCAGGCACGCTTATTCTTTAACAGTCAGTCGGCTGTTGAAAAGGATCATTTGATCAATGCGCTGCGCTTTGAGTTGGGCAAAGTGGAACGTGCGGAAATACGTGAACGTATGGTCGGATTACTGACCTATGTTGATAAACCATTGGCCTCGAAAGTGGCAGAAGGATTGGGCATTTCCGTACCTAAGCCACAACAGCCCTTAAATCACAGTATACCTGCGGATGGTAATCCCAAAAAATATCAACCCATTGATGTAAAACTTCCGCTTGAAAAATCGGAAGCGTTAAGCATGGCCAACACCATTAAAAACACCATTAAAACAAGACAAATTGCTATTCTTGCTGCCAATGGTGTAGATGAAAACTCATTGAACACATTAAAAAAAGCAGTGGAAGCAGAAGGTGCACAGGTAAAAATCATTGCTCCTGTACTTGGTTATATAAAAGCGTCTAAGGGACAAACTCTTAAAGCGGATCAAAGTTTTTTACATACCTCATCGGTATTATTTGATGCCGTGTTTGTTCCTGCCGGAGCAAAGAGTGTGCAGGCGCTGATTGAAGAACCGGATGCACTTCATTTCATTAACGAAATGTACAGGCACTGTAAAGTAATTGCCAGTGAAGGAGAAGGAAAGGAATTGCTGAAGGCGTCGTATATCGGAAAAAAACTAAATGAGAAAAAAGAACCGGATGCTTTGGCCGGAATATTCATGGATGTGTCTTCCAAAAAATTTGTTACGGCTGTTGCACAACACCGTTTTTGGGATCGGGAGAAAAAAAGCCATGTACCTGCTTAATGAATCCCTACTAAAAGAGGTTGTCTCCAAAAGTAAAATGAAAGCGTTGAGGATTGCATAAGCGAAATGTTGCTAAGACAAGTACCCGTATAGAAAGAGGCTGTTCTCAATTTTTGAGGCAGCCTCTTCTTATAATCTCTTAAACCCCGGCAACAGTATAACATATGAAAAAGTAATTTTAACGCCTTAATAAGACCGCTTAATAAATGTCAATAAACCGCACTAAAAAAATGTGTAATTTCCGCCTTTAAAAACTGACTAAAATAAAATGAACCCCACAAAAAAAATTGCAGTTATAGGAGGAGGAAGTTGGGCTACAGCCATTGTCAAAATGCTTTGTAACAATGCAGAACATGTATACTGGTGGATACGCAATGCTGAAAGCATACAATACATGAAGAAGTTCAGGCATAACCCTAATTATCTGACTTCAGTAGAATTGGACATCCATAAATTAACACTGCTCAGCGATATAAAAGAAGTTATAAAACAGGCAGATGTATTGGTTATGGCAGTCCCTTCTGCTTTTTTAAAAGAAGCACTGACGGATATCAAAACAGAGGATCTTAAAAACAAGGAAATTTTTTCTGCTATTAAAGGGATTGTACCACAACACAATTTAATCATTGGCGAATTTTTTAATACGGAATATGCTGTTCCCATGCAAAACATTGGTGTGATCACCGGTCCTTGTCATGCAGAGGAAGTAGCGATGGAAAAACTATCTTATCTGACCATTGCATGTCAGGATACGAACAATGCGGCTTATATAGCTTCCCTGCTCAATTGCCGTTATATTAAAACGACCGTTTCGGATGATATTTTCGGAACGGAGTATTCTGCTGTATTAAAGAATGTTTTTGCAATTGCCAGTGGTATTTGTCATGGACTGGGTTATGGGGATAATTTTCAGGCCGTACTCATTTCCAATGCCATTCAGGAGATCAAACGTTTTGTAGATGCTGTGCATCCCATTGACAGGGATATTAAGAGTTCTGCTTATCTCGGGGATCTGCTCGTTACTGCCTATTCTCAATTTAGCCGCAACCGTACGTTCGGAGGTATGATTGGAAAAGGATATTCCGTAAAATCTGCTCAGTTGGAAATGAACATGATTGCAGAAGGATATTATGGAACAAAATGCGTTCATGAGATCAACAAGCAATACAAAGTGGAAATGCCGATCACAACGGCTGTATACAACATCCTGTATGAACGCATCTCTCCAACAATTGAAATGAAATTACTGACGGAAAAATTGTCGTAGCATAAATTTTTGAAGGACACACATTACTGCATCCCCCCTGTTACAGAAGGGTGGTAATGCTCGTACACTATTTTTCCTTTGGCTCTGCCGATTATTTCTTCCAGTTCCGCAGCCGTAGCTTCCTTTACTTTTTTTACGGATTTGAAATGCGACAACAGTTTTTGAGCCGTGGATGTGCTGATACCGTTGATTTCTGTCAACTCGGTTTTTAAGGTTCCTTTATCTCTTCTGCTGCGATGATGGGTGATACCAAAGCGATGTGCTTCATCCCGTATGTGTTGAATGATTTTTAATGACTCACTTCGTTTATCAAGGTACATGGGCACAGAATCATCCGGAAAATAAATTTCTTCCAGTCGCTTGGCAATACCGATGATTCCTATTTTCCCACGTAATCCCAGTTTTTCCAGGCTCTCCAATGCTGCACTCAACTGTCCTTTTCCACCATCAATCACAATCAGCTGGGGTAATGGCTGAAGTTCATCCAGGGCGCGTTTGTAACGGCGGAAGATGATCTCTTCCATGGATGCAAAATCATCCGGACCTTCCACTGTTTTAATATTAAAATGACGATAATCTTTTTTACTCGGTTTTAAATCCTTGAAAACCGTCATTGCTGCTACGGGATAAGCACCCTGAAAGTTGGAGTTATCAAAACATTCGATGTGACGGGGTTCTTCCTGCAGGTGCAAATCTTTTTTCATTTGCTCCAGGATGCGTTTGGTATGACGTTCGGGATCCACCAGACTTTCCTGTTTTAATCTTTCTTTGCGATAGTATTCCACGTTGCGAAGAGAAAGCTCCAGCAACTGTTTTTTATCGCCACGCTGGGGTACAAGAAAGGTAACATTCGGGAATTCTGTTTCTATTTCAAACGGAACAATGATCTCTCTGGCATCGCTGTTGAACCGTTCCCGTAATTCGGCAATGGCCAGGGTCAATAATTCCTGATCACTTTCATCCAGTTTTTTCTTTAGCTCAATCGTATGCCCTTGCATGATGGCCCCGTTCATGACTTTTAAAAAATTAACATAGCCGTTTTTATCATCTGTGATAATTGAAAACACCTCCACATTATTTATTGCCGGATTCACAACTGTTGATTTGCTTTGGAATTTTTCAAGAAGGTCTATTTTTTCCTTGACCAGTTGTGCTTTTTCAAATTCCATTTTTTCAACATGCTGTTGCAACAATGATTTCAAATGTCTGGCTACCACACTTACATTGCCTTTGATAATTTCTTTAATCTCCGAAATTTTCTGAACATAATCCAATTCCGATTCCTTTGCAACACAAGGAGCTTTACAGTTTCCCAAGTGGTACTCCAGACAAACTTTGAATTTATTGGCCTGTATATTCTGTTCCGTTAAATTCAAATTACAGGTACGCAAGGAATACAATTGCTTGATGAGTCCCAATACTGTATTCATTACTTTTACCGAAGCATAGGGACCAAAATACTGTGAGCCATCCTTTACCATGTTGCGTGTGGGAAATACACGTGGAAAGCGTTCATTCTTAATACAAATCCAGGGATAGGTTTTATCATCTTTCAAGCTGATGTTGTAGCGTGGCTGGTATTTTTTAATCAGTGTATTTTCCAGCAACAGTGCATCCAGCTCTGTATTAACGATGATGTATTTTATATTCGCAATTTTTTTAACGAGCACCTGTGTTTTCCCGTTTTCATAAATGTCTTTATTAAAATAGGAAGACACCCGTTTTTTTAAATTTTTTGCTTTACCTACATACAGGAGCTTTTCTTCCTCATCAAAATACTGATATACTCCAGGATTGTCTGGCAATGTACGCAACAGGGTCTGTATGTATTCGGAGGTTTTCAAGTATTACAAAGATAGAAACAAAATATGGCTCTTAAAACCGTAACCAAGGTGATGGATCCGGAAACTTACAAAGAATTATTTATTATTGTAGGCCGACATGGTGCGTTGCAGACCAATAGTAGCAAATGATTGTATCATTTCAACAGCCATATCTATACGTGGTTGCAGGGACACCTCCTCTTCCGGTCCCCATTTTCCAAGAACATATTCAACCTGACGGCCTTTTGCAAATTCGTTTCCAACGCCAACACGTAAACGTGCATAATCCGGAGTGGCCAATATTTCCTGTATGTTTTTTAATCCGTTATGCCCTCCATCACTCCCCTTTCCTTTCATGCGCAGGGCACCTAAAGGCAATGCGATATCATCGGTTATGACCAATAAATTTTCCTTGGAGATTTTTTCGGCTTGCAGCCA
>CAZMRM010000335.1:0-4513 GCA_964568515.1 uncultured Chitinophaga sp.
CAAAAATCCAAGTTCATTGGTTAATGGGCATTGACCGGTTTCGAGATACATCTTGTAATCGGTATTTTTCACAAGTGTATTCAAAGAAGTTTCATTATCGGAGTTCGGATCTATACCGGATTGCCCAAGCGCATCATTGCTGTTTTGAAAACGTTTGGTTTTGTATTTATACAAATCACGTGTTTCGTAACCACAAGGGGAAATTGAATTCAAGAAATCGATTATTCCTCCGCCCCAGGGATTGTATGTTTTATCTTGTGTTCCGATACAGCCATTGTAACGTAATTGTGAAATAGCATAAGCATCCGAAGCACGTTGTTGCAATTTTTGTTTCTCGGCAAGGTAAATGTTCCGATACAATACCCACTCCTTGTTTTTTACAGCTGCACTGCCTCCTGATCCGTAATCATCGCAATCACCGGGTAATGTACCGTAATAGATGGTTCCACATCGTGTAGCGGTTGCACAAACCTCTTTTAAGGAAGGACCGGAAGTGGTTGCATAGTGTGTCAGCAGTGAAGTCATGGTAGAGGCTAAAGCAGTCCCCTGCCCATTATTGATCTGTGCATTGGATGATGCTGTAGTCATAAAATAGGGATCCTTGCTAAAAATATCCAGTATATTACCAGGATCATTCAATGCCGCTGTTACAGCATCATCATAGGTATCAATGGATCTTAGCAGATCATCAAAACCATCACTGGTTAATTTAGATACTGTGGCGTAAGAGAACAAGGTATCACTATTACGGATACACCATTCATAATAAGCATACTCTGGATGATATTCTACCAATGATTTTGCCCATTCCGGGTGGTTGCCAAAAGCATTGATAAAATCAGTGGTATATAATAATTCTTCCGGATAGATGAACTCCCTGCCATCTGCAGTTTCATCCACCGTTGCACCTGAAGCTATTGCCGGTACATAATCATTGGCACCCGGTCCAACATGATTAATAAAAATTTTGGTTCTGGAGCCGTCTTCATCCAGGTATCCGTCGGTTAAAATACCATTGATGGTACGCTTGGGATTTCTCCAGTGTGCATCCGGCCTTGACGGCAATGAATTATCTGTATTGTATACAGATAACGGATCTGTTGCTGAAAATGAACCATCCGTGTTTATCTCATATTTTCCGTATTGTCCGGCAGGACTTACATCTGCCAGCAAGGTAATATATGCTGCTTCGCATAAATTGTTGGGTTGACAGGGAGCATTACAATCTTTGATCGCTTTTTTGTATTGCTCCAATGTCATGAAGTTATAGTTAGGATCATAATTCGGGTTATTCGGATTTATTTTAGAAGTATCTGCATGTGATAAATAAGTACCAAGGCTGCTAACACATGTTTCACAATCAATTTCGCAAGCTGAAGTATCAATTTTTGCCATCGCCGAATCTAAAAAATTACTGTAAGGGATAAGACAGGTATTGTTCTCCAGATAGCTGTTCGTATAATACTCAATTGCCTTTTCGCTGATGGTCAGACGTTTTAAAATACTGTATTCGCCAACAGGCAAATAGGCAACTATAGGATTAGGAGACAATGAAAAGGTAATGTTTTCACAAACGGAATCAATGGTTCCCACCTGCTGCTTTACAGCTGTAAACATATCTGCCCCACAGGCATCCTTAACACTTATTTCCAAATCATAAATACAATCAAAACAAATAGGAAAATCCAAACAGGGATCTTCATATTTATATACTTCCAGATCATAATAAAATTTATAATCTCCGGCAGTAGGCACTATTAACTGTTTGGAAAACACCAGGGCCTTGTCTTCAAATTTGTTCATGTTTGGAACGAGGGGATCCAGTGTTTTTATATAGTTCACAGAAAACTCTACTGCAGGATCCGGTCCTGGCAAGGCTGCTACATTTGCCGGAGGATTACCTGCCAATGAGGTGGCAATGGTTCGCCCGGCCTGATCCAGGTAAGATACCGAAATTTGTCCATTGGGATCAATCACCATGTTCTTTTTATAATGCAGCACGTTTCCTACCTCCGAGCCAAACATGCGGTCCAACTGGATTTGCTCCGGTTGTCCGTAAAAATAACGGGTTGCATGGCCTGTTCCTATCTGATGGTCCTTTCCTACTCCACTTTGTTTACGGATGCGTCCGGTATTGTCTGGTGTATATTCAGTTTGTGAAAAAGGATATTGTCCGGCATTTGGAACATAGGATTGAAATCCCGATTTATCCGTATTCATTGAGGAATAATAATAGGCACTTCCTGTCAATGTGGTGTCCATACCGTTAATAACACTCAGACAAATACTGGTATCGGTATCTTCATCAAAATCAACACGACTGTAAGGTGGTAACCCTGACCTTGTGCTTTTATTGAAATCAGAGAAGAATTGTATTTTCGGATCCTGGGTTGGTGCCGGTAATACTTGTATGGCCCCTCTTCCCATATAATCATAGATTGTTTCTCCGACAATCGTTTTCTGGGTTGTATTTAATCTGGTAACCGTTTGGCGACCACGCAAGCTTCCGTCAAAATAATTCACGACCTCTTTCTTTTTTCCATTTTCTGCATACGTAGAACTGTATTGCCAGTTTTTATTGTATTCGTGCCTGCTTCCTGCTATAATTTTGTAATAATGTGATGCAGAATAGGTGGATATCGTACCCGTCGCACCGGCACTCCATTTCGTATACAATTCTTTTGATACATCTGTCAGGGCACGCCCTATTCCTCTCACCCTGTATACAACATAACCCTCATCAAAGATCAATGATACGGCATAGTGATTACCACCTAATCTTACCCGTGTACTGTTGTTTATAAAATTGACATGAACGTTTGATGTCGCGTCTGCAGTTCCCGCCTTATTGTAATCGTTCACATACGTCCATTCCAATTCATATTCTTCTGCCCCCGGAATAACGCTCCAGTATATATCCAACTCATTGCTGGCAGAAATAAAGGTGCTTCCCACACCACCAGGGGTCGTAGAGGTAGCAAATGCATAATATCTTTCCGTTGTTTGTTCTACTTCCAATACCAGATTATGCGGAATGGAAGCCACCGGAATGACTACATCATTTTCATCTTTAATATATACTATCGTTGCTGTAATTTTATGACTCCCTTCCACTAAATAAACACTCTTGTCATCATAGTCAAAAATGTTCGGACTACCGGTTTGTAGTTCCACTGTCGACGGTAATGTTTGCAAGATGCCGTCTTTATCATAAGAAGCTATCTGAACCCCAAGTTTAACAATACTGTAGGTCGTGTAATAATTGGCAATATTTTTATCAATACCAAAGATAACCTTGCTGTAGGCCCTGGCGACCTTTGCTGTAGAGGTAAGCTCAACATCCGGATACCTGCTGTCCTGAACGGAAACCGCTGCACTGTTGACAATCTGGTTACCTCCGATGCGGCTGTTTACGGTTTCAATACCTGCTTTTATTCCGTTTACGGATAAAAGAATGATAAGTAAACTGAAAATGGTCCTAACTGATCTCATAGAATTTATTTTTTCAACTATTATTTTGCAATTTTTTGATTGATGACGTTATAGGAAGTATATGCATTTACAGGAATGTAACCTCCCTTTTTTTTCTCTATGTACTTTGATTCCGAGAACAAAGAAACATCTGTTATATTCTGAAAATTAAACTGTGAAAAAAGTATTTCCATTTTTGGTTTCTCTGCAGACTCCTTGTCATCATTTATCAGTTTCATTTTTTGACGATAATAAAACACCAGCTTTTCAACGATGTATGTTTTCTTATTAAAATACAAATCGATCTTATCAAATGCAGATACTACATCCGTTTTAAAAACAAGCTGATACCCTTGTAATGCACCCGATGTGAATGGAACTACGGTGGAGCAGGTCCGGAAAGCAGAATCCAGATTCAGCATGGTTATTTTGCCAGGATTAAATTTAACCGGGTTGCTGATCACAATTCTTTTATCATCATTATCCACCACCAGTAAGTAATCCTTATTCTCAATGGATTCGATATTACTGAGCTTACTGTAACGAAGATTTCCATGCTGTTTGAAAATACCCACCTGTGTTTCGTAAGGAACAGTTGTCTTTTGATTCAGATAAACCTTATAGGTGATGTTCATGGACAGGTCTTTAAACTTACTGTAAGCTTCATTTATTTTCAATACATCCTCCTTTGCATTTTGGCTATAACAACAAAATGAGATCAGAATAAAAATACTGCTGATGTGCTTTAACATGTTTTTTATTTCTTACTGTTATTCCTGGATTCTTTTAAGGTCACTATGCCCCGCTCTGTTTCTTTCTTTACTCTTATTAAAATTCCTTCTTCATCATACTCATAAAAGGTGGCATAATTGTTCTCATCCAATTCTGCCATCAGGCGTAAGGTTAATGGATCGTACACATAGGATTTTGCCGTGCCATCCACCGGATGAATACGGATATCATCAAAATAGGCTTCTGAAGATCCTGTGTTTTGCAACTTTATTTTGATCTGTGTTGTACCGCCTGGTATTGTGAATTTTTG
>CAZMRM010000336.1:0-4480 GCA_964568515.1 uncultured Chitinophaga sp.
CCTACTGCTGTTCCTCCAAGTGCCAGTTCGCTGATCATTTCCAGAGAATTTTTAATAGCACGGATGCTGTTGGTCAATTGCTGGGCATAGCCTGAAAACTCCTGACCCAGTGTTAATGGAGTGGCATCCATAAAATGTGTACGACCTGTCTTTACAATATTCTTAAAGCTATCCGACTTCTTTTGTAATGTGTTTCTTAATTTTTCCAATCCGGGAATGGTGATGTCAACCACTTGCTTATAAGCGGCGATGTGCATGGCTGTTGGATAAGTATCGTTGGAAGACTGGGACTTATTTACATCATCATTCGGATGAATGAAGGTTTTGCCTTCCCCCAGTTTTTTGCCCTCAATAACATGCGCACGATTGGCAATTACCTCATTCACATTCATATTGGATTGTGTTCCTGAGCCTGTTTGCCAGATTACCAAAGGAAACTGATCGTCCAGTTTACCTGCAATTATTTCATCACAAACTTTTGAGATCTGGTCTTTTTTGTCTTTATCGAGAACACCCAGCTCATTATTAGCGAGTGCAGCCGCCTTTTTTAAATAGCCAAATGCATAAATGATTTCTTTGGGCATAGATGCTTCAGGCCCTATTTTAAAATTATTACGTGAACGTTCGGTTTGAGCACCCCAATATTTGTCGGCAGGGACCTTTACTTCGCCCATGGTGTCTTTTTCAATTCGATACTCAGTAGTACCGTTTTTTTGTGTTGTTTGCATAGCGTATAAAAATAGGAGAGGTTAAAAAATTTGCCGTGAAGGTACAAAAATCTGTTAAAATTACATTGGAAATGTAGCGGAACAAGGATATTTACCACTTTTAAGGGAAGTGGACAGGAGTCGATAAACGGAATAAGAAAGTAAATTAAAAAGGAAAAATTAAATAGTAGTATATACGCTATAGAAAATAGCTGCAACGGAAGCAACAATAAGCAGGATGATAACCACCTCTACGCCTCTTTCATGAAAACTGCTGCTGTGACGGCTCATAAATTTTTTATTCATGATTTTTTTGTTGAACATGGATGAATCAACTTCTATTTATAATGAATCGGTAAAAAACGCTTGAATGAATTCTGATATTTTTGATATAAAAAGATAAGGTGCGGGTGTTCGCCGATTAATTTAAACAACATCCCCATGTGCCAATTAACTTTATGTGCAAACGCCCGACCCCTATCTTGTTAATATTATTAGGAAGAGACTAAGATTTTTGAGAACTATTGTTATCAAAACCCGTATAATCTTTTCGATCTTTTGAACCAGTAATTTAAATGAACTGCTTTTTACTTTGTTGACAGGATTATTTTAATAATTGATTTCCTATCGTTTTCTGTTACAATATTACGATAGAAAACAAAGCAAGTATATAGAGAATGAGTGGATGACGGGTTCAATTATTTAACGGTAGGAAACAAAACGTAAGCGGCGGGTTATACATGTGATAATTTCTCCAAAAACTCATTTTTATTCCTTCTGGAGACCTCCACCTGTGAATCATCAGACATAATTACATAGCCGCCTTCTCCTTTGATGTATTTCTTAACATGTTGAAGATTAATTAGATGAGATCGGTGTACACGAAAAAAGTGATCTTCTGTAAACATCTGCTCATATTCTCCCAATGTACGGGAAGCAATGATTTTTTTACCACTTGTAAGAATAAAAAAGGTGTAGTTACCATCTGATTCACAGCGAACTATGTCAGAAAGATTGATAAAAACAAGCCCATCCCCATCCGGAATCCCTACTTTTTTTAACTTATTTTCAGGACGTACATTGGATAAAAGTGTTTTAAACTGTTTATCCAATACATTCGGGTTTTCCTGCTGTTTTTTCTCAAATCGCTTCACTGCTTCCACAAGTTCTTCCGGATCGATAGGCTTTAATATATAATCTACAGCACTAAATTTTATGGCTTTAATCGCATAATGATCATATGCAGTGGTAAAAATGATATTAAAATCAATTTCCTTAAATTTTTCCAGAAGATCAAATGCATTGCCATTCGGCATTTCAATGTCCAGAAATACAAGATCCGGTTTTTTACTTGTTATAGCGTCATATGCTGCTATCGCAGAATCTGCTTTTGCTACAATTTCCAGTTGTTTGCAGTTTTTCTCAATCATTTTTGACAATGATTCTCTGGCACCCAACTCATCATCTACAATTACGGCTTTTATCATAATGATATACAAGTTATGAAGCGAATGTACGAAAATATTTATATCTGGACCGCTCGCTGAAAAGCAGGAAGAATCAGCAGATCTTTACCCAAGATTAATCCATTTGTTCATCCACTTCTAAAGGGATGATCAGGTTCACCCTTGTTCCGGCAGCCATGCCATCTTCATAAATATCGGTGATTTCGGCATTCAGGTTTCGGTTAAGGCTGGAATTAAGTATGTCCAGCCTTTCTTGCGTAATACTCATTCCCATTGATTTATGCTGTTGAACCCTGTTTTTTTTGAATTCATTCGATTTTTCACGACCTATACCATTGTCTTCTATTGTACATAAGATGGTATCATCCTGACGTTGCATCTTGATGGATATTTTTCCTGCTCCGGGTTTTGGAAGTAAGCCATGAATAATGGCATTTTCCACATAAGGTTGAATTAACATGGATGGGATGCGATCATAGTTTTGATCAATGCTGTCATCCACAATTATAAAATATTGGAATTTATTGGCAAAGCGCATTACTTCCAATTCGAGATAAAGGTTTAACGCACTGATTTCTTCTGCTACAGGAATCATTTGTTGTTTGGAATTGTCCATGATTCTTCTCATCAGTTTTGCAAATTTTGAAAGGTATTTTAGCGCGGCATCTGTGTCATTATTAGATATATAGTGCTGAATAGAACTGAGGGTATTGAAAATGAAATGAGGATTCATTTGCGCCCTTAACGCCTGCGATTCAATATTAGCAATCTTTTTATTCAATTCGGTTTTATAGATCTCACGTGTCTTGATTTGACGGATACGGTATCGGATCGTTAATGAAAGTGCCACAATCAAAAACAGGGAAGAACTAATGATGAACCACCACGTTTTCCAGAAGGGGCGGTCAATCGTAAATGTAAAGGTTGCGGGAACCTTGCTCCATATTCCTTCATTATTGGAACTGGTTACTTTAAAAGTGTAGGTTCCCGGGGGTAAATTCGAAAAAGTTGCAGAATGCTCTGTAGACGGAGGTGACCAATGGGTTTGAAATCCTTCCAGAATATAAGAGTACATTACTTTATCAGGGTTTGTCAAACAAATTCCAACATAATTAAAAGTGATGTTGTTATCATTATGCCTTAAATGCATTCCATTCGTAAGAATGGTATCGGTATAAAACAATCGAAAATCGGTAAGACTGATCTTTGATTCGCTCTTATTTTCAATATATTCTTTCGGGTCATATTTAATGAGCCCATTCACCGTAGCAAACCAGATGGACCCATCTTTATCCAGAAAAGTACCTGAATTACACTCAACACCCAGGAAACCTTCCTGTTTTCCAAAAGGGATAATGTTTTTTTGACCGATTTTTTTATATTCGGCAATGTTTACCCTGTTCAATCCCTGATTTGTTCCTACCCACATTTCATTCTGGGTTTTACCAAATGTTAAGGAATATACAAGGTCAGAACTCAATCCGTCAGTTTTACTAAAATGTACCGGTTTTAATGTCGGTGTTTTGGGATTAATCATCCATAATCCATCCATGGACCCGAAATAAAGATTTCCTTCATTATCTATAATGGAAGCGAGATAAGAATCATTTTTGGATTCAAACATGTCACTACATTCAATGAACATTTTTCCATCATATTTGATGAGACCTCCTAAATGCGTTCCTATCCATAATGTACCTGTTTTATCCTCTACAACTGTCCAAATCGTATAATCGTCATTTTTGCATTTAAATGCGTATTGAAAAAATTGCTTCCCATTGTATTTAAAAAGTTTGTTTTTTCCACCGATCCATACATTCCCTTTTGAGTCCCTGAAAAAGCAGTTTACAGAGGTATTGAATACGGTTGTTGAATCCGTTTTTTGTATAAACTTTTTTCCATCATATATAACTAATCCTTTTTCTGTTGCCAGCCATAAAATTTCCGGTGAATATTCAAAAACAGCATTCACTGTTTTTGCGTTAAAGCCATTTTGTTCACTGAACTGAATAAAACCGTTATTCTTATATCGAAACAAGCCACTATTTTGAGTTCCGACCCATAATACATTTTTTGAATCTCGTAAAACGCTAATTACAAAATTGTCTGTTAATCCTTCTTTCTCTCCGAATATGGCAAATGGGTTTCCTCTGTACTTATATAAACCGGCATGGCTGCCGATCCATAAGTTGTTTTCATAATCCTGGTATAAACAAGCGATATAGTTACTGTTATTATCATTTTTGATTTTATATTTTCTGAATTGTCCATCTGCAAAACTGATTAACCCTGTAGAGGTACCTAACC
>CAZMRM010000337.1:0-2248 GCA_964568515.1 uncultured Chitinophaga sp.
GGTAAATCTGTAGCGATCACCTTTGCAAAACATGGAGCACATATAGCAATTTCTTATTTAAGTAGTGAAAAAAAAGATGCCAAAGAAACAAAAAAATTAATCGAGGCATACGGAAGTCGTTGCTTATTATTACCGCAAAAATTGGATAATGAAAAGCATTGTAAAAAAATCATAGATAAGACATACCATTATTTTAAAAGAATTGATATCGTTGTAAATAATGCCGGAACTCACTATCCTAAGTCAAAAATTGAGGATATAAGTTCCCAACAATTAATTGAGACTTTCAATACGAATTTTTTTTCAATGTTCTACATTGTCAAAGCAGCCTTAAAGTACATGAAAAAAGGAAGCACTATCATCAATACATCAAGTGTAACAGCATACAGGGGAAGTGCACATTTAATTGATTATTCTGCTACAAAAGGAGCGATTGTTTCTTTTACAAGATCTCTTGCGGCTTCACTTATTGACAGAAAAATAAGAGTTAATGCTGTTGCACCGGGACCTGTATGGACCCCCTTAATTGTTTCTAGTTTAAAACCGAAGGAAATTGAGACTTTTGGCTCAGATTCTCCCATGGGTCGTGTAGGTCAACCCATAGAAGTAGCACCTTGTTACCTCTTCTTTGCTAGCGATGAATCTTCTTTTATTACAGGACAGGTTTTACATGCCAACGGAGGAGAAATCGTTAATGGTTAATCATCTTATGTAATTCCACATTTTGTGGAGTAAATTGCTTTAAAAGAATCTTGTTATTCAGGCAAATGTATCCGCTTTCTTTAACAGGATTTGATTTTAAATTATGGCATAAAAGTTCGGGATTATAAATAAGGTCTAATCATACTAAAAACTTACAGCCATGAAAACTCCCGGAAAAACATCAAAAAAGCAAAATCCAAATGAAACACATGGATCAAAAGCACAGGCTATAGACAAAAATAAAAATACAGGAGGTCCTTGGAAGGATCCTGACCCAACTGATCCGAGAAAATCTCCAGAGAAAATAAATGAACCATATGCGCGCACAAATGCAGCAACAACAGGAACAACAAAAACGACAACAAAACAAAAATCAATCGGCACAAAAAATGAAAGAATAACAAATGCAGGAGAATCAGAACATCATATCCCTGTTAATAAAAGTGATTATGAAAATTTTCAAGACGAATATGAGGATTTTAAATTAGAGGAAGAAGAAGAGGATTTATACGATGAAGATGAAGAAGGTGAAACAAGTACAGGTTACGAATATGAAGACGAAGAAGATGAAAGCAAACAATTTAGAAGTCAGGTTAAAACCGTAAATCAAAAAAATTCAGATCAAACTAAATTGAACCAAAATAAACCTGGTTTAAATAAGACCATTGAAAATAAAAATAAATCTCAATTACCAGCAAACAGTAATCAAAAGAAAAATAAAAATCCTCAAGCTTAATTAATAAAAAGGGCCATTGTTGATGGCCCTTTTACTTTTTTAATTTTATCCTTTTCCTTTGTTGTTCATATGTTCCTTATGTTTCTCACGCATTTCTTTCCTGTGTGCTTTTAATTTCTCTATTTGCTCAGGAGTAAGAACCTTTTTAAAATCCTCGTCCGTTTCTTTTGCAATTTGCCTGTGCTGATCTTTTGTAGAATTCATCTGTGCACGAAACTCTTCACGTTTTTGTTCCCTTTTCAAAATAATCGGTTTTACTTTAACGACCTGATCATCAGAAAGCGCAAGATCTGTTTTCATTTTTTCAACAATTTTCTCCGTACGTTCTTCTGGTGATTTACTTTTCTGTTTGCTTTGTGCAAAAGTTGCCACCGTGGAAATAACAACCATAGCAACTACTAAAATGATTTTTTTCATGATTTCTTTTTTTCTTATTCGGACAACCACTCCAGCCATTGGTTTAAACAGAATGAAAATCCAAGTGTTAATTTTTGTAAAAATGTTTTTCGGAACAATTCCGTTCAGACCGTTTTTCTTGTATTTTTGATCAGAATGAAAAAAACAATAGCAATCATCGGAGGAGGCCCTTCTGCTTTAATATTGGCTGCCGAACTGAATGTAAAAAAATTTGACGTAACAATCTACGAACGTAATTATGCTATTGGAAGAAAATTTCTTGTTGCCGGTAATGGAGGTTTCAATTTAACACACGCTGAAGATTCTTCTCAGCTTATAAAGCGTTATGTTCCATCCTCTTTTTTCGCACCTCTTATTAATACTTTTGACAATATCTCATTGCAAAAATGGCTG
>CAZMRM010000337.1:2258-4470 GCA_964568515.1 uncultured Chitinophaga sp.
GTAGGAATTAAAACATTCAAAGGCAGTAGCAATCGCATATTTCCTATAAAAGGAACAAAACCAATTGATGTATTAAATGCTTTCTTAACAGTTATCAAAAGTAAGAATATCTGCATTAAAACCAACCATGAATGGCGGGGATGGGATTCAAATGATCAGCTTTTATTAAATCATTTAGGAAAAGAAACTCTAATTAAACCTGATTTAACAGTATTTGCTTTAGGGGGAGCCAGTTGGAAAGTAACAGGCTCTGATGGCAAATGGCTTTCCTATTTTAACGGTAAAGATGTTCTTACTATCCCTTTTCAGCCATCTAATTGTGGTTATAAGGTTAAATGGTCGCAAGAGTTCGTTGATCTTGCAGAAGGAAAATCACTTAAAAATATTTCCGTTAAGTGTAATACGCTTGAAAAAAAAGGTGAACTTGTTATTACACAGTTAGGGTTAGAAGGCGGAGCTATCTATGCATTGAGCTCTGAAATAAGGAAAGAATTAAATCAAGAAGGAATAGCAACAATTCATATTGATCTCAAACCATCGCTACCTCTAGAATCCATAATTAAAAAATTACGGAATAAAGCCGGGAGATCATCACGAAAACTATTGGAGGATGAACTAAATTTCAATTCTATCCACTTATCTTTACTTAAATTTTCCATAAGTAAAGAAGAATATACAGATCCGTTCAAATTGGCAGAAAAAATAAAACAATTACCGTTAACCGTTATTGGAACAGACTCGATCGACAATGCAATTTCAACGGTCGGTGGAATCGATTTAAGTGAAATTGACAATCATTTTGAATTGAAAAAACTGGCTAACAATTTTGTTATTGGCGAAATGTTGGATTGGGACGCACCTACAGGAGGCTATTTGTTGCAAGCTTGTTTTAGCATGGGTTTTAAGTTAGCCAACTTCTTAAACCAGAGCATTTAAACTTATTTTAGATTAAAACTATTAAAATAAAAATATGAACTATATAAATAATGTGGAAATATGTGTATCCGCTCTACAGAGAAGTGGTCATCATGCAATTATTAATTGGATTATTTCTAATAGCTCTTCCAGTTTTTGCTTTTTGAATAATTGCTTACCTCACCATAATCCATTTTTTGCTTCTTCCGGTACTGATAGTTTGGTTCAACATATTTCAATAGAAAATGAACGTATTGGTAATTTTTCAGAAAAAAATTTAATTATTTTTAATTATGAAGATAAGGAATTGTCTGATATTTTTTATCCAACGTTTAATTCTGAAAAACAACACTGGCTAGGCCCTAGCAAAAAGCAATTTAACATTCTGATATTAAGGGATCCTTTTAATAATATAGCCAGCAAATACAGATGGGCGAAAGAAGGAACAAAATGGAAACCTTCGATTGATTCTTTGAACCAGGTTGTTAATTTGTGGAAAGCATACGCTAGAGAGTACTTGAATGATACAGATTTTATAAAAGAAAATAAAATTGCGATCAGTTACAACCAATGGTTTAGTGATTCTGCTTACCGCCATTTAATTGGAGAAAAATTACAGCTTTCTTCTATTGATAAAGGACTTACTGAAATAGCAAAATGGGGTCCTAATACCTGGGGAGACTCGTTTGATAATTTGACGTTTGATGGAAAAGCCAACAAAATGAAAGTTTTCGATAGATGGAAATTTTATATGGATGATCCTTTTTTTCTTTCATTATTTGACAAGGAAACGATTGAATTATCTAACAAAATTTTTGGCCCTCTAATAAGCAAAGAGCTGATTTCAAAGATTAATAAAAACAACGAAACATTAAATAAAAATTGACGTAAACGATTTTTAGCTTATATTTACATATAGATTAATAGTAACTTACCTAGTAAAAATAAAGGTTCCTCCCTGAGTAGTTTTATCCGGTTGTTTCAGCTTTTAATTGCAAGAAACAATAGGCTTTTGAATATCGATTGCCATTGTCAAAAATTTAAATAGGAGATTGCTGTGCCTTTTTTAAGTAAAAATACGGCTATGTTTTCGGCTATAAATTTTATTGAAAAAAGCAAACCGATCAGTATGAAAACAAAAATAACACAGTTATGTGGATCTTTGATGTTTGTAAGCTTAACAGCACTTTCACAAACAACAGTCAGTTTAGGTCCTACAGCCGACACTGAAATGAATCAGAACGGCGGAGGATCACTTTTAGGATCGGCAGGAGTTTTTCAGATAAGTCCTTGGACC
>CAZMRM010000338.1:0-4463 GCA_964568515.1 uncultured Chitinophaga sp.
ACTGTTCCCCAGGATGCTTTCGCCTTCCTTTTTGTAAACACCAATGACCATGACTTTAGAACCATTGAGCTTAATGAATTTTCCGATGGGGTCCTGTGTGGGGAAAAAGGTGGAGGCAATCATATCGCCAAGAATGACAACCGGCCGTCCGGCAGAGGACTCCAGATCCGTGAAGTAACGTCCCTGTGCAAGTTCAAAATTTTTTACCTGATCATAATCATGTGAAGCAGCTGTCATATCTACGTTTTCAATGCTGCTGCTCATGTATTTCAGTGTTACGCGTGTTCCTACAGCATAGGCACCTGCCTGTGCACCATTCGATTTTGCCATGATATCATCCAGCTCAGAATAGCGGGGTTCGGGGCGATTGATGTATTTCCACCAGGGATAGTCAGGGCCAAAAACCCAGGGCCATTTCTGAACAAATATGACATCGTCGCCTAAACTTTTTACACTTTTTCGAAGATTGTTTTCTAATGAATCAACAATGGTGAATACAAGGATGATGGCGAATATACCGATGGTAATTCCTAGTAAAGAAAGGAAAGTGCGCAGCTTATTTGTTGTTAGCGCATTGGCTGCAGATAGAATGCTTTCTTTGAAAAGGCCTAAAAACATGCTTTTAGATTGTGATTACAAATGTATCATTTTTAATGACAAAAAGATCAATTGAAAATTCAGAATGAAGACAGTTTATTTGAAACGAAAAATAATAAACAGATCCTGAAAAACCGGACAAACTGGCTATTACATCTGGTTTTGCAGAGATCCTTATTTTTCTTCTCAACAACATCATTCCATCAGGTATTGTTAAAAAAACAACCTTTTATCAACAAAGTGCATTTGATGTTAAAAAGTTTATAAAATTTAATACTTTTGTAAGGCAAACAAACAGTAATATATGAGCGGCTTAACACAAATTAAGAATGCTCTCATTTCTGTTTATTACAAGGATGGTTTAGCTCCTGTAATAAATGAATTGAAGGCATTGGGAGTAAAAATATACAGTACCGGCGGAACACAGGAATTTATAGAACAGCTCGGTGCCTCAGTAACTCCGGTAGAATCGCTCACTTCTTATCCTTCCATTCTGGGTGGCCGTGTAAAAACACTTCATCCGAAAATTTTTGGTGGTATTTTGAGCAGACGTGAACTTGCCAGTGATCTGAACCAATTGGAAGAATACGATATTCCCGAAATAGATCTTGTAATTGTGGACCTGTATCCCTTTGAAGAAACGGTTAAATCCGGTGCAGAGGAACAAGCCATCATCGAAAAAATTGATATCGGTGGAATTTCCCTGATTCGTGCTGCAGCCAAAAATTTTAAAGATGTGATCATTGTGCCTTCCAAAAGGGAATATGCGGGTTTGCTTGAAATTTTGACAACAGGAAAAGGAGCTTCCACCCTTGCACAGCGAAAAGCGCTGGCAGCAGCAGCATTTAATGTTTCTTCTCATTATGATTCGGCCATTTTCAATTATTTCAATAATGATTCAGCCGTTTTTAAGCAAAGCATACAAACATCAAAAACGCTTCGTTATGGCGAAAACCCACATCAAAAAGGGGTTTTCTATGGCAACCTGGACGAGTTTTTTACACAATTGAACGGAAAGGAGCTATCCTACAACAACCTGTTGGATGTGGATGCAGCAGTAAGCCTGATCGCTGAGTTCTCAGACACTACATTCGCCATTCTAAAACATAACAATGCCTGTGGATTGGCCAGTCGCAAAAAGCTGGTAGAAGCATATACTGCTGCACTTGCAGGAGATCCGACCAGTGCATTTGGCGGCGTACTGATCACCAATATACCGGTTGACCTGGAAACAGCACAGGAAATACATAAGCTGTTTTTTGAAGTAATCATTGCACCGGGTTATGATAAACAGGCATTGGCGCTTTTTATAACCAAACCTAACCGTATCATTCTTGAACAAAAACAAGTAAAGGTGCCATCCAGGTCATTCCGTACTTTACTGAACGGTGTGATTGAACAGGATAAAGACTTAAAAACAGAAGGACTGGGCGATCTGCAAACCGTTACGAAGCTTGCACCAACAGAATCAGAAAAGCAGGATCTGCTTTTTGCCAATAAAATTGTAAAACATACCAAATCCAATACCATTGTATTGGCAAAAAATAATCAGTTACTGGCTAGTGGAGTGGGACAAACTTCCCGTGTTGATGCCTTAAAACAAGCTATTGTAAAAGCCGAAGCTTTCGGTTTCAGTTTGAAAGGGGCTGTAATGGCATCCGATGCATTTTTTCCTTTTCCTGATTGTGTTGAAATAGCTCATAAAGCGGGTGTTTCGGCAGTCATACAACCGGGGGGATCCATCAAAGACAAAGATTCTGTCGCTTATTGCGATGCTAACGGCTTATCCATGGTAATGACCGGAACAAGACATTTTAAACATTAATTATTTAAGTATTGTAGTGCAATTGCACGTAGTGACTTATTGTATTAACTAATTTATCAAACATTACCATATGGGTCTATTAAGTTTTTTAACACAGGAAATCGCAATTGACTTAGGGACGGCAAATACATTGATCATCTACAACGATAAGGTTGTAGTGGATGAGCCATCCATTGTTGCAATGGACCGTATGACAGGAAGAGTAATTGCTGTTGGTAAACAAGCCATGCAAATGCATGGTAAAACACATGAGAGTATTAAAACCATTCGTCCGCTGAAAGATGGTGTAATTGCAGATTTCCACGCTGCTGAACACATGATACGCGGAATGATAAAAATGATAAATCCCGGAAAGCGGTTGTTCACCCCATCTTTAAAAATGGTTATCTGTATCCCGTCGGGTATTACCGAGGTGGAAAAACGTGCCGTTAGAGACAGTGCAGAACATGCCGGAGGAAAGGAAGTATACCTGATACATGAACCGATGGCTGCTGCTATCGGTATTGGTATCGACGTTGAAGAACCAATGGGTAATATGATCATCGATATTGGCGGAGGTACCAGTGAAATTGCGGTAATCGCACTGGGTGGAATTGTGTGTGATAAATCCATACGCATTGCCGGTGACGAGTTTACTGCAAACATTGAAGAATACATGCGCCGTCAGCACAATATACTGATCGGTGAACGCTCTGCAGAACGTGTAAAAATTGAAGTAGGAGCAGCAATGACGGAAATAGACAATCCTCCGCCTGACTATGCAGTACACGGAAGAGATTTAATGACCGGTATCCCGAAAGAAATTTATGTTTCCTATGTAGAAATTGCACATGCTCTGGATAAATCGATCTCGAAAGTGGAAGAAGCAATTTTAAATGCACTTGAAATGACACCGCCCGAGCTTTCTGCCGATATATATCGTACCGGGATTTACTTAGCCGGTGGCGGTTCCATGCTACGTGGCCTGGATAAACGTATCTCTCTAAAAACCAAATTACCTGTACACATTGCTGAAGATCCGCTAAGAGCTGTTGCACGCGGAACCGGTATCGCATTAAAGAATGTACATAAATTCCCATTCTTAATGAAATAAGAGGTGTGCTAGTAATAAAACGAACTCTTTTTTTTGATTACTAATTGCTGATATTGATAAATGCGTAACCTCGTTTTATTTATTTGGAAACATTACCTTTTTTTCTTGTTTCTTTTATTGGAAGGTTTTTGCATTTACCTTGTCGTTCAAAATAATTATTACCAGAAGGCAAGTTTCATCAATTCTTCTAATATGTTATCTGCAAATATTCTTCAGACTTCTACCAATGTGGAGCAATATTTTTATTTGAAAAATGAGAATGAAAATCTTGCCAAGGAAAATGCAGAGCTCCGCGCTCACATTCTAAGCGCCTTTGACATTACGCACAACAAGGAATACATCGTTAATGATACCACTTACCATCAAAAATATACCTACACAAGCGCCAAAGTAGTGAACATTTCCACTAATCGCAGAAATAATTTTCTGACACTCAACAAAGGCTATAAACAAGGTATTCAAAACAACATGGCTGTTATTACCAGTACCGGAGTAGTTGGACAGGTAAAAGATGTATCAGAGAATTTCTGTACCGTTATGTCGTTGCTTCATAGCAAAACAACCGTTAACTCCAAAATAAAGAAAGACGGATCGTACGGTCCGCTTACCTGGGATGGTAGCGACTTTCAATATGCAACACTCAATGATATCCCTACTCATGTTCGTCTTGCAAAAGGTGATACAATTGTGACCAGCGCCTACTCAAGAACCTTTCCGGAGAACATCCTGATTGGAACTATTGAAAGCTATGAACGCGAAGCGGGAAAATATTTTTACACAATTAAAGTCAAACTTTCCACCGACTTTAAAAAACTGACCTACGTTTATATTGTAAAAAATATACACAAGGATGAGCAGGAAGAATTGGAAAAAAGATCGGAAAAAGAAGCTAAAGAATAGATAAGGTGTTAAACGAAATTATCCGAAATATTATCCGCTTTATTTTAC
>CAZMRM010000339.1:0-4459 GCA_964568515.1 uncultured Chitinophaga sp.
CAAAACAGCTTCATCTGCTGTCAAGGAGAAGGTAAAATCATTTTCAATTAATAAATGATAATCCGGAGGAGCTATGTATATAAAACCATTTTCAATTTTCTCTTTCTCATCAGCCTGCTTTATTTTAATTTTGCATTTGCTTTGCAATATTTCTTCCAGTAAATCCCTTGGCTCCTTTGAACGGTGCTGAACAATAATGATCGGAATAGGATAGTCGGCTGGGAGCTTTTCCAATAAAATGGAGAGCGCAGTCAACCCTCCTGCAGAAGTTCCAATAACAACAGCCTTGTATTTTTCTTTACCGGTCAATGATTTATTTTATTTTCATAAATATTTTTTCTTTCCTGTCTGTTTCTTCAAAGCATTTTATTTTGTCTGAAAATAAAAGTGACTCTTTATTTCCCAGCCCAAGAAACCCAAAAGGGCATAAACTTTCATAGAAAAGACTGATGACTTTATTTTGCAATTGCTGGTTGAAATAAATTAAAACATTCCGGCAAATAATGAACTGAAATTCATTAAACGATTTATCAACTGCCAGGTTATGAGGTGAAAAAACAATATTCTGCTTTAATGATTTATCGAACATAACAGAACTATACTTTGATTTATAGTATTCAGAAAATGATTCTTTTCCACCCGATTTTTGATAATTTGCTGTGTACGATTTCATATTGTCGACAGTATAAACACCTTCTTTAGCCGTTTGCAGGGATTTCTGATTAATATCCGTAGCATAAATGATAGACCGGCTTAACAAGCCTTCTTCTTTCAAAAGTATAGCTACTGAGTAGATTTCCTCCCCCGTTGCACAGCCTGCTATCCATATTTTTATAAAAGGGTAGGTTGCAAGCCGCTTCATTACATTTTCACGAATACTTTTATAGAATGAAGGATCACGAAACATCTCTGTTACCGTAACCGATACGACCTGGATAAGCTCTTCAAAAAGTTTTTCATCCTTTAAAATCATTTTTCCGAGTAGATCCAGCTCTTCTATTTTTTTGGTACTCATAAAATGTTGTATTCTCCTTCCTATGGAAGCTTCTGCATAATCGGTAAAGTCGTAACCATACACATATTGTATGGATTCCAGCAGGTGTTTTAATTCTTTTTTTTCAAAATTCATATCAGGAAACCCATTTGGCTATTTTATCAAGAAGAAGTGCTAATGTAATTGGTTTGGATATGTAATCCCAGGCTCCGGATTCAAGACATTTCTCTTCATCGCCCTTCATTGCTCTTGCAGTTACAGCAATTACAGGGATCTTTTTTAGAGTATCATCTTTCTTTAAAACCGCCAATGTCTCGTACCCATCCATAACAGGCATCATCATGTCCAGAAGAATAATATCAATTACATTATCATTACGCAACACATTAATTGCTTCAGCACCATCTTTCGCTATTATTACCTTCATTTCTGAAGCCTCCAGATAACTGCTTAATGCAAATGTATTTCTGTCTTCATCATCAACAATCAATACGACTTTATTTTTTAATTTTTCCATACATTTCATCCATGGTATAACCAAACCCGCATCAACGATAACAATTGTTCTATATTTACAGGTTTAGACACATAATCAGACATTCCGACATTCAGGCATTTTTCCCTGTCGCCCTTCATGGCCTTGGCTGTTAATGCGATGATCGGAAGTTTTTCAAATTTTTTAATACTTCTTATTTCTTTTGTCGCCTCATAGCCATCCATTTCCGGCATCATAATATCCATCAATACAATATCAATGGAAGGATTTTCTTTTAACGCTTTAATCGCAGCTCTTCCGTTTTCAGCAATTATACTTTTCATTCCTTCTTCTTCCAATGCATTTGTTAGTGAATACACATTGCGTATATCATCATCCACTACCAATACCTTTTTATTCTGCAATACCTCATCTGTTTTATGAAGCCTGCGGATGATATTTTGTTTTTCCTTTGATAACCGGGCCTCCACCCTGTGAAGAAACAACATGGTTTCATCCAGTAAACGTTCTTTTGAGTCGGCTGTTTTTAAAACAACCGTATTCGCTAATTTCATCAGGCGTGTATTTTCATCTTTTGATAAATCCTTACCTGTATAAACAATAATAGGGATCTTTTTTAATTTATCATTACCTTTTATCTTTTCAAGCAAATCAAATCCAAGCATATCGGGTAACCCCATATCAACAATCACACAATCAAAATTATCACTGGTCAACATGTCAAAAGCTTCTTTGCCCGAATAAGCAGAAAAACTTTTTACATCACCATTTCCTATGAGTTCTTTTATCGCTTTGTTCTGCGTTTCGTTGTCTTCAACAATCAATAATTTTTTGAGTTTTTTATTGATGAAATCTTCTATTTTATCAAATGTGTTTTTTAAATCATCTTTACTTATCGGTTTGTGCATAAAATCGAAAGCACCCAGATCCATTCCTTCTTTTCGTTTGTCATAACCAGAAATAATCTGAACAGGGATGTGCCTCAGATCAGGATCACTTTTCAACTGCTTCAACACTTCCATTCCATCCATTACAGGCAGCTTCATATCGAGAATAATTGCATCAGGTTTGTAATATCTCGCATAGCTTAAACCGGTATTTCCTTGTGTTGCCGTAATACCTTTATAATTGCGTTCCCTCACAAAATCAAGCATGATCTGCGAAAAGTCCGGATCATCCTCCATGATGAGAACAGTTTTATCATTTTCAACAATGTTGTGACGATCGTCATTTATGCTATCCTCTATATTCGGTTGCCTGTCTATTTCAACAGTTGAAGGAGCACTCTGGTTTTTCTTTCCTTTTACCTCCACCTTTCGATCAGCAGGGATCATAAGAGACGAATTGAATTTAAAAGGAAGGTAAAGTGTGAATGTGCTACCTTTACCTTCCTCACTTTGTAAATGGATCTCACCACCAAGTGCGTTGGCCAGCTCCCGGCTGATGGAAAGGCCCAGACCTGTTCCACCGTATTTTCTTTTAGTAGACCCATCTGCCTGCTGGAAAGCTTCGAAAATAAGTCCTTGTTTATCCGGTGAAATGCCTATACCCGTATCTGACACTTCAAATAAAATAATGTCGGGAGCATTATTCAGTTTCCTGTTCTTGAATTGAATATCTGACTTTAATTCACGAATAGAAAGTGTTACTTTACCATTTTTGCCGGTAAATTTGAATGAATTGGATAACAAGTTCCTTAATATTTGTTCCAAACGTTGTTTATCCGTTACTATGGGCTTTAATCTCTTGTCATCATAATCAATATTAAAATCGATTGATTTGCTTTTCGCCAGTTCAGAGAACATTGCATTGATGTCAGTATTGATTTCACTACAAGAGATCTCGGTGATATCCAGTTCCATTTTACCGGACTCCACTTTTGAAAGATCCAGTATTTCATTTATCAGGTTCAGTAAATCGGTTCCTGAATTATAAATGTTTTTAGAAAATTCAACTTCTTTGTCACCAAGTAATTTGTTTTTGTTCTCAAAAAGTAATTGGGATAATATGAGTATACTATTAAGGGGTGTACGAAGTTCATGCGACATGTTAGCCAGGAACTCCGATTTATATTTACTGGTCACTTCCAGTTCCCTTGCCTTGGTTTCAATGTCCATCTTAGCATTTTCCAGCTTCTCTTTTTGTTCTTCCAGCAAATTCGCTTTTTCTTCAAGTTCTTCGTTGGTTTGTTGCAGTTCCTCCTGTTGTGCTTTTAATTCGGCTTCCGATTTTTGCAATAATCCAGTTTTCTCCTGTAACTCTTCATTTGATTGTTTCAATTCTTCCTGTTGTGCTTCCAGTTCTTCCGCTTGCCTTTGTGTTTCTTCCAGGAGTTCTTTTAATTTGGTCCGTGATTGTGCTGCATTGAATACAATAGCCAGATTTTCTCCTATCATATTTAAAAACTGCATATCCAGGTCAGAAAATTCACGGGTAGCGCCTATTTCCATAACACCTTTCAGAGAACCGTCCTGTAATAATGGAAGGATGATAATATTTTTCGGAGTTGTATTTCCCAGACCGGAATTAATTTTAATATAATCATCCGGTATCTCTGTAAATACAATGGTCTTTTTTTCTTGCGCAGCCTGGCCAACCAAACCTTCTCCTATCCGGATAATACTTGAATTCTGCTTGCGGTAGTGAAAGGCATAACTTCCGGAAAGATTCAATTGTCCATTTTCATATAAGTAAATCACACCTACCTGAGCGTCTAAATAGCTACATACCTGATCAATTACTGCCTGAGCAAGTTCTCCTTCCGCCTTTTCTCCTCTTGTTTTTTCGTTTAAATTAAAATTACCGGCAAGCAGCCAGTTTTTGTTTGCGCTTTCCTGTTCGGCTTTTTTGAGCGCACGCAGATTGGTATTAATAATCATGTACACGCTTATCAGCACAATTGCTATCACGAATAGCAGCAAAATAAAAACAGTATTGAAATTGCTGGCATCCTCTTCACTTGCTTTTTT
>CAZMRM010000340.1:0-4443 GCA_964568515.1 uncultured Chitinophaga sp.
ACGCTCCCGGAGCAGCTCTTTTCCAATTAATCGGAGCAGTATGGGCGGGGCTTGCATTCGGTGACGGGACCAAATATGCATTGGTAATTAATTCGATGTCGGCAATTTGCAGCGCATTGACCATTATGTTACTTTTTTGGACGATTACTCACTTTGTAAGAAGGATGTTTTTTTCTACAAAAGTTGGGGAACATACTCCCGATGCTCATAATACTGCCTTGTCCAAATCACAATCTATCATTACCATAGGAAGTGGAATTGTTGGTGCTGCCGTATTTATGTTCAGCGATTCCTTTTGGTTCTCTGCGGCAGAAGGCGAAGTGTATGCGATGGCTTCTTTATTTACTGCAATAATAGTATGGTTAGGATGCAAATGGGAGGAAGAAGCTGACCAAAAAAGAGCTAACAGATGGCTTATATTGATTTCATTGGTAATTGGACTTGCAACTGCTGTCCACTTGATGGCAATTTTGGCAATCCCCGCTGTTTGTTACATTTATTATGCTAGAAACTATAAAATCACAATTAAGTCATTCATTTGGGCAAACGTATTAACAGCAATTTTCTTAGGATTTGTCTTTGCTGTTTTGTTTAAACTGGTGATGACTTTCTTTGGTGAAACCGAAATGTTTATAGTTAACAATTTTGGTTTGCCATTCAATTCAGGAACAATTGTGGCTGCTATTATTTTGGGAATAGTATTCTGGCTTCTATTAAAATATACGAAAAAATACGATTGGAAATTAGTCAATACTTTAGTTCTTTCCATTTTGTTTATGTTAATCGGGTTTACGGCCTGGTTGGTTATTCCGATTCGTGCCAATGCCAATCCACATATGAACTTAAATGATCCTGATACGGCGTTGGGAATGTTGGATTACTTTAACCGTGAACAATATGGCGACTGGCCGACATACTACGGACCGGCTTATACGGCTCACATCGCTGCTGACGGAATTGAAGAAAATGCAGATGGGAGTTACAAATCCGTGATAACGGGGGCGAATTATATAAAAGACAATAAATCAGGGAAATACTTAAAAGTTTCTGACAGGAGGGATTATGTTTACAACAAGAAACACAAACAATTTTTCCCTAAGATGTATAACAATCTGCCGGATGTGATGGAAAACTATGCTGCGATGTATGGCTTTCCCGAATTCTCATTGAATCCGATGTTCTACAATGACATGAATGACCATTCAGAAATCAGAGCACAAAAAAGACAAATCGCGGAACAAACGTATAACCAGCTTTTGGAAAAGAAAGAAAAAGGTTCGCTGACTGTTGCCGATTTACAGAAGAATTCTGAAATGTTAGACATACAGCCGCCTACATTTGGACAGCAGTTCAATTATTTCATGAATTTCCAGTTGGATTATATGTTTTTCCGTTATTTTATGTGGAATTTTTCCGGAAAACAAAATGATTGGGAAGGAAACAAAGAAGTAACCAAAGGAAACTGGATCACGGGATTTTCATTCATTGATAACGTGAGGTTAGGCGACCAGTCAAAACTTCCTGCTGTTTATAAAGAAAATCAAGGGCATAATGTTTATTATATGCTGCCGCTGATTTTAGGATTAATTGGATTTTTCATCCAGCTAAACCGCAATGTAGGTCACTGGTGGGCATTGCTGTCATTGTTTTTATTGACAAGTGTCGGGATCATTTTCTATACAAGCGTAAAACCTTTTGAACCTCGTGAACGTGATTATGCTTTGGTAAGTGCATTCTATGCATTTTCCATTTGGATAGGGTTGGGAGTTCAGGGAATTTACCTTTTAATTAAAAAATTAAAGAAAAGAGAATTAACTCCAACCGTTCCGATACTGATTACCGCACTGTGTTTGTTTGTCCCGGTTCTTATGGCTTTCCAAAACTGGGATGATCATGACCGTTCCAAACGTGAAGCGGCGTATGCAATGGCACATAATTATTTGAATAAATTAGATAAAAATGCCATAATATTTGTATATGGTGACAATGATACTTATCCGCTTTGGGGATTGCAGGAAACCGAAAATTTCAGAGATGACGTGAAAATTGTCAATTATACCCTGCTCGGATCTCCATGGAACATAGAGCAGTCACACCGCAAAACGTATAATGCTGAAGCGCTGCCACATCAGTTGATACCTGCTAATTATCAATTGAATACCAATGACAATATCATGGTGGTAGCAAAAAATATTCGTTCCATTTTTGGGGAACTTCACAGCATTATCAATCCAAACTCAAATTTAAGTGTAGGAGAGGTGATGGAACTTCCGGCGGACCAGATTTCACAATACCTGACAGATCCGGGTTATGACGCAGCGGGGATTAAGGAATTGTATCAATCTGTAAAACCACTGGAAAAATATTTGGTTCAGGACAGTATGACGGCCAAAGAAGCCATGGAATTCATCTTAGATAATAAAAATCCTGCCAAATTAGCAATTGCAGACTATTACGGTTATCCTGTCGGGGCAGTGAATTACCTTCCGGTAGATAAAATCATAATTCCTGTAAATAAGGAAAATGTCATAAAATCCGGAATTGTTTCTGCTCAGGATGCTGATAAAATAGTAGACCACATTACGGTCAAATTAGGCAAATCTCAGTTGTATAAGTCAGAATTATTAATGCTTGATTTATTTGCCAACTACAACTGGGACAGGGCAATTTATTTCAGTGGAGGCGGGATTTCAGACCCGAACAATATATTTTATTTAAATGATTATTTGGAGTACAGTGGTTTCTCTTATAAACTCGTTCCGATCTATACCAAATTTGGCGAAGGCGGAAAAATAGGCAGAAGCAACACCAAAGCTCTTTATGCAAGTTTCCAGGACTTTGAGTGGGGAAATTATAATTTACCAACCGCCTCATTTTCCAATACGGACAGAAATTACACCAATACCTACCGCAACATAGCCGTTCGTCTGGCAGAAGATTTGATCCAGGAAGGAGATAATAACAAAGCAAAAGCTGTTTTGGATAAAGTGATGCAAATGATTCCGGATCAGCCAAGTTATGATTACGGATTGAGCACCGAACGGATTGCGCAGGCATATAACAAAACAGGAGACACAAAAAAAGCGCAAGCTTTGCTGAATACTACCAAGAATCGTTTGATTGAAAAGATCAGCTTCTACGAATCGTTACCGGTACATTTGCGTTATACCGTTTCAAGAGATTTGAGCGATGCAAGAAGTGATTTTTCACTGATGGTCTATGGAGAAGTAGGTAAGTTTTTGGGAAAAGGCGATAAAGAAAACGCGCTCAAAGTATTCAAATCAGAGTTTACCCCGATAAAAGCCAAATTGATTCAGTCTTACCAGGAATATATGAAAGACGGAAATATGGATAGACAGGAAGAAGCCAATATGGACGGACAATTCAGGTTTGTAAGCGAGTTGCTTGGAATCGCAGATATGATTGATTCAGCGTATGCCGAACAAGAAACCGATGATTTGTATAAAATGTTGACCAAGTAACATACTTTCATATAAAATTAATCGTTTTAGAAAAATTATAAATTTGAACTGTAAACAATAACATAATGAAAGAAACCATGAGTCATTTTGCATACAGAACGAAATGATTTTGGTGAATTCATTTAACAATTAAAAACAAGATAAAACAAACAGATGAAAAAATTAGTTTTAAGTATGATGGTCGCTGTTTTAGGATTGGGAATGGCGAATGCTCAGGAAGGGTTTAAAGTTGGTGCTCATATTGGGGTTCCGGCAGGAAATGCTACCGATTATTTTGGTGTTAACTTTGGTGCCGAGGCATCTTATCTTTATCCGGTGATGGAAAACCTGCATGTTGGTGGAACTGCGGGTATAGATTTGTTTTCGGGCAAAGAAATAACAGGAACCGGTACCAAACTTAAAAATTTAACTTTAGTTCCAATTGCAGCATCCGTTCAATATGATTTTCTCGACCAGTTCTTTGGCGGAATTGATTTGGGTTATGCACTTAGCTTAAACAAAGATTACAACGGAGGTTTTTATTTCCAACCGAAAGGAGGTTGGCAAAATGAAACATTTCAGGCATTTGTATTTCTGAAAGGCATTTCTTCCAGTGTTGATGTTGCAACTCCTTATTACAGTGATTTCTCAAATATTATATCAGTGGGTGTTGGAGGCGCGTATAAATTTTAAATTCATTAAAACATAAGTTAAAAGGTTCAGAGAATTTTTCTTTGAGCCTTTTTTGTTTGTGTGATCTAAGTAGTTTTACTTCTTAGTAACCCTTATATCAACCCTTCTGTTTTGTGCCTTACACTCGTCAGTATCATTTGCCGCGCAAACAAAATGCTGTGCGCCGTAGCCTTCATTTTCAATTCTTGAAGCATTTACACCACCGGCGATGATTTTATCGGTAACGGTTTTGGATCTTTCTCCTGAAACTCTCAGGTTTGTCTCAGTGCTTCCGGTGTTATCTGTGTAA
>CAZMRM010000341.1:0-1779 GCA_964568515.1 uncultured Chitinophaga sp.
ATCTCCGAAAAAGATGATCAGCGCGAACATCCTTTTATTATCCGTACAGAGAAACAGCAAGCGGCATTGAAACTTCCTTTGTTTCCAACCACTACCATCGGTTCCTTCCCCCAGACAGCAGAAGTAAGAAGCTGGCGTGCCAAATTCAAAAGCGCTGAACTTACCCGGCAGCAATACGATGACCTGATCAAAAAAGAAACCGAAGAGACCATCCGTTTCCAGGAAGAAACAGGGATAGATGTATTGGTACATGGTGAGTTTGAACGCAACGACATGGTAGAGTATTTCGGTGAACAGTTGGCCGGATTTGCTTTCACAAAAAATGGCTGGGTACAAAGTTATGGAAGCCGCTGTGTGAAACCTCCGGTTATCTATGGAGATGTATACCGTCCAAAGGCAATGACTGTACAATGGTCGGCCTATGCACAATCCCTGACAAAAAAACTGGTAAAAGGAATGCTTACCGGCCCGGTGACCATTTTGCAATGGTCCTTTGTCCGTAATGATCAGCCCCGCTCACAAACCTGTACCCAGATTGCACTGGCCATCCGGGATGAAGTGGTGGATCTGGAAAAAGCAGGAATTAAAGTCATCCAGATTGATGAGCCTGCTATTCGTGAAGGCTTGCCTTTAAGAAAAGCCGACTGGCAAAATTATCTGCAATGGGCCGTGCGTGCATTCCGTATTTCTGCCAGTGGTGTAAAAGATGAAACACAAATTCATACACATATGTGTTACTCTGAATTTAATGATATCATTCAGAACATTGCCGACATGGATGCGGATGTGATTACCATTGAATGTTCCCGTTCCCAAATGGAACTGCTGGATGCCTTTGCTGATTTTAATTATCCCAATGAAATCGGTCCGGGAGTATATGATATTCACTCACCACGTGTTCCTTCTAAAAAAGAGATGGTGGATCTGCTGGAAAAAGCAAAAGCAGTTATTCCTGTGGAACAGCTGTGGGTAAATCCTGATTGTGGTTTGAAAACACGTCACTGGGATGAAACAAAAAAAGCACTGGTAGAAATGGTTGCTGCAGCAAAACAACTTCGTCAGTCCGTTAAAGAAACGGTTGCTTAGCAGTTATAACTAATAAACAGAATTAATTGCATTTCAACTGCAGTGTGTCTAAATTACATCATCTAAACCCGGCTCGCTTGTATTGAGAACTCATGTTATAATCCGGAACACCACACAACGATTATAACGATTATCGGCATAGGCTTGCCGGGTTTGATTTTAAGGAGGAAGAAGAATCATATATAAACCATTTAACAAGCAAACAAATGTGTGAACATGAAAAAAAACTTTGTCCGCATTGCCATTTACTTTTTGAATGTAAAGTAGGTTCTATCCTGCTCTGTCAATGCACCACTGTCTCCTTATCCGATGATGAGCGCATGTATATCAAAGATTATTATGATGATTGCCTGTGTGCTTCCTGTATGCTCAAATTCAAGGACCAGTATCATGAAGAACGGTTGAATGCACAGATCGCTCAATTGGTGAACAGCATTTGATACAAATAATTAAGCAACCCCAGGAAACAAACCTGAAGAGAGAGTGCTGTCTATTTCGAACCGGGAAAGCAGTGCCTTTATTTCGCCATTTACTTTTGAAAAAACATTTTTCCCGGGTTCAGCACATTGTTTGGATCAAACGTTTTTTTAATTTGTTTTTGAATATCAATGGCCTTTTCTACAAAAACCAGATTCATGTATTCCTGCTGAATGAGTCCAATACCATGTTCACCACTAATGGTACCTCCTAACC
>CAZMRM010000341.1:1789-4434 GCA_964568515.1 uncultured Chitinophaga sp.
AGCACAATGAAAAAATTTCAGTAATTGCTTTTTTAATGTAAGTCCCGTTCCATTGTTCCTCTGTAAAATCTCCTTTTAGTATACGAACATGCAGGTTGCCATCACCGGCATGTCCATAGCAAATGGATTTGAATCCATATTTCACCCCTATGTCTTTGATGCCTCCTACCAGTTTGGATAACTCTGCCCGTGGAACCACCGTATCCTGCTCCTTGCTGATGGCATTCATTTTTACAGCTTCATTTATTTTGCGTCTGAGTTTCCAAAGCTCCTGCTTTTGTGCAGCAGAATCCGCAAATAAGATTTCTCCGATATTAAATGCCGACATCACACCTGCAATGGCTTCCATTTCTTTCAGGAGTACCTCCTGATCATTTCCGTCCACTTCAATCAATAAATGTGCATATACATCGTCCTCCAGTTTTACAACCGTGCTTTCTACATATTTACCCGCCCAGTCCAGTGCATCCCGTTCCATCAGTTCCAATGCACTTGGAGTATACCCTGCCCGGAATACTTCACTTACAGCTTCACAAGCCTGATCAAGACTACGGAACGGTACCAGCATCAACAGATCATATTTGGGAAGCGGAAGAAGCCGTACCATTATTTTTGTAACAATGCCCAATGTTCCTTCACTGCCTACCATGAGCTGTGTAAGGTTGTAACCGGTAGAATTTTTCAGCGTATTGGCACCGGTATAAATGATCTCTCCTGTTGGAAGTACCACTTCCAGGTTAAGAATGTAATCCTTTGTGGTTCCATATTTCACACACTTTGGGCCCCCGCTGCTTTCCGCCACATTTCCCCCTAAAAAGCAACTGCCTTTACTTGCCGGATCGGGTGGATAAAACAGGCCCTTTTCTTTCACTGCATTCTGAAATACTTCATTGATCACTCCGGGCTCCACAGTTGCCTGCAGGCTTCGTTCATCAATAAACAGTATGTCATTAAAACGTTCCATGGACAAACTGATGCCTTTGTGTATGGGTAAGGCACCACCACTCAGTCCGGTACCTGCACCACGGGGAGTAACTGCAAAATGCTTGCTGTTGGCCAGTTTCATTATTTCAGAAATTTCTTTGGCAGTACGCGGCTTTACAATAACCTCCGGCAAAAACAGCAGCTCTTCTGTTTCATCATGCCCGTAATTGGCAAGGCTTTCTGCATCTGTCAATACATAGGCTTCTCCAACAATTTCTTTTAATCGTTCAATGATCTTTGAATTAACGGTTGTGTAGGTCATGAATGCAAATTAAGGCTTAAAAATAAGTGATTATTGGAAAAGTTGTGCTAAAATTAAATGACTATGTGGAACTTTGCATCAAAAAGTTTTCGTTTATTTTTATTTTAATTTGGTCTAACCCGTCACCGCCACCCGCAACCAATCACCAATTGCATAAAACCATTAAAATATTAACCACTCATCAGAATAACGCTTGTTTTATAACTTCCTTTTGTTAAATTCGCAACTCCCCATTGTCAATGCATATATGAATACAGGTTTATTTACCGGGTCCATCCTTAAAAGGAAAAGATCCAAGGAATTTTGGTTTCATGAAAAAATGGATAATTGCCTTTCTTTTTGTAGCTGTTGGTATTGATGTAAGCGCACAAAAGAAAAACATTGCATTAGAGGATATTTACAAATCCCCTGTTTTTTATAAAAATGGTGTGTATGGTTTACTTTCCATGAAGGATGGTGCTCACTACACCACGCTGGAAGACGGAAAAATAATGCAATATGAATATGCAAAAGCAAACAAACCGGAAGTTATTTTAAATCAGCATGAGCTGCAAACCAGTACCGGTAAAAAACCGGTCATCAATGACTATCAGTTTACGGAAGATGAGCAAAAGATCCTGATCGCCACGGAAACCGAATACATCTACAGGCACTCCACCAAAGAATACTATTATATATATGACCGTTCATCCAAAGTTCTTACTCCTTTAAGTAATGCCGGAAAACAAATGTATGCGACCTTTTCGCCGGATGGCAGCAAAGTAGCATTTGTAAGGGACAATAACCTGTATCTGTTTGATCTGGCATCGGGCAGGGAAACAGCTGTAACAAAGGACGGACAGCACAATGCAATCATTAACGGGGCAAACGATTGGGTATATGAAGAAGAATTTACATTCTCTGTTGCCTTTTTCTGGAGCCCTGACAGTAAAAAAATTGCTTATTACCGCTTCGATGAAAGCAAAGTGAAAGAATTTTCTTTTAATGAATTCAATCATCAGCTATACCCTACTCAGTACACCTTTAAATATCCGAAAGCAGGAGAGAAAAACTCGAAAGTAACTTTAATAGTTTATGATTTAATCCAAAATAGTCTTTTGCCTTTTTCTATTGACGTTTACGACTCTGATGGATATATACCACGAATTAAATGGACAAACAACCCGAATATTTTAAGTTATACATCATTAAATCGTCATCAAAATAATTTACAATTAGATTTTTTTGATGTTACTAATGGGAAAGTAGTAGCTCAATTAAAAGAAACCGACAAAGCCTACGTTGATATTCACGATAATCTTACTTTTTTAGAAGATAACAGCTTTATTTGGACTTCCGAAAAAGACGGATTTAACCACATTTACCATTACAACAAAAACGGAAAGCTGTTAAACCAAAT
>CAZMRM010000342.1:0-4432 GCA_964568515.1 uncultured Chitinophaga sp.
CAATGAAGAAGCCTGGCACTGGTACAATGAACACATTGGTAAGAAAAAATGCCCTATTTCGGATACTTGGTGGCAAACAGAAACAGGAGGAATTATGATTGCCCCACTTGCCGGCATCACTAAAACAAAACCTAGTTTTGCAACCTTACCCTTACCGGGAGTTCAACCCATATTGGTGGATGATAAAGGAAAAGAGATTACGGGAAATAATGCAGAAGGTAACTTATGTATCAAGTTTCCATGGCCAGCGATTATTCGTACAACTTATGGAGATCATCAGCGCTGCAAGGATACTTATTTCTCCACTTATCCTAATCTTTATTTTACAGGAGATGGTTGTAAACGCGATGAAAACGGATATTACAGAATAACCGGACGTGTGGATGATGTGATGAACATCAGCGGACATCGTATTGGAACAGCCGAAGTGGAAAGTGCAATCAACATGCATGAAGATATTGTAGAATCAGCGGTTGTTGGCTATCCGCATGATATCAAAGGCCAAGGAATTTATGCCTATGTTATTTCTACCAACAAAAATAAAAGCCAGGATCTGTTACGTCAGGAAATTGTATCTGAAATAACAAAAACAATTGGTCCCATTGCAAAACCTGATAAAATACAAGTGGTAACAGGATTACCTAAAACAAGAAGCGGTAAAATAATGAGAAGGATATTGCGTAAAATTGCTGAGGGAGATATCAGCAATTTAGGTGATACTTCAACACTTCTGGAACCAGCAATCGTTCAGGAAATAATTGACGGGGTCATTCAATAATAAGAATCCTGTTAATAAGTGTTAATAACTCTGCTACTGATGTTATTCCCTTTTTGACCCTCTATTTAACTGTAAATCAAGTTCTGAGAAAGATACTAAAACCAGTTCTGCATTAGGAATGCTGTAGCAGCCATTCTTAGTTGCTGATTTTTCATTTATCTTCGCCTTTTAAAAATATCTACCAATTGTCAGAAAATTTGGTCATCATACCAACCTTTAATGAAAAGGAGAATATTGAGCGAATGATTCGCAAAGTATTTTCATTAATTCCTGTATTCGATTTATTGATTGTGGATGACAGTTCGCCTGATGGAACAGCAAAAATAGTTACTGCATTGATGTCAGAGTTTCCAGATCGTTTGTTTCTTGAAGAAAGAAAAGGTAAATTAGGCTTAGGAACAGCATATATCCACGGTTTTAAGTGGGCACTTCAACGTAACTACCAATATATTTTTGAAATGGATTGTGATTTTTCCCATAATCCTGAGGACCTGATCCGTCTGCATCAGGCCTGTCTTGATGGAGCTGATGTCGCCATCGGTTCACGTTATGTGAAAGGAGGAAAAGTACAAAACTGGCCGATTGGAAGAATATTGATGTCGTATTTCGCATCCGTTTATGTAAGAACAGTATTATGGATCAATATCGGCGATACAACTTCCGGTTTTAAATGCTACAAAAGAAAAGTTTTGGAACAAATTAATTTTGACATGATCAAATTCATTGGATATGCGTTTCAGATTGAAATGAAATACATTGCTTACAAATTGGGATTTAAGCTCGTTGAAGTTCCCATTACTTTTAAAGACCGTACAGAAGGCGCTTCTAAAATGAGCAAAGGCATTTTTAGTGAAGCGATCATCGGTGTTTTAAAAATGCGCTTTATGAAAATTTCATAGCTGATATGAAAACATCTTTTACCTTTTTATTCATTATCTCTTTTTTTCTTTGTCAGTCGCAATCAATCGATGCAGAAAAGGTTCAACAGGATATCCGGTTCTTATCTGATGATAAATTGAAAGGGAGGAATACAGGCACTCAGGAGGAACTGATAGCTGCAAAATACATTGCTAACCAGTTTGAACAACTCGGTTTACAACCCAAGGGAAAAGACCAAACTTTTTTTTATCCCTTCACTTTTAAAAAAACAGCTACTATTCATGATACCACCAACGGGATCCCCAGCTCAGGTGTTAATGTAATTGCATATCTTGATAATAAAGCGAAAGCTACGGTTGTCATTGGCGCTCATTTCGATCATCTTGGTGTTGGAGAAGACGGACACTCACTTGCTCCGGAAGCGAAAGGCCAGGTACACAATGGTGCAGATGACAATGCTTCCGGTACGGCTGGAGTGATAGCACTTGCACGTTACTTTTCCAAAAATGATCTAAAAGAAGAATTTAATTTCCTATTCATTTGTTTTTCCGGAGAAGAGCATGGTTTGATCGGTTCAAAGAAATTTTGTGAACAACCCACAATTCCTTTCTCTGATATGAATTATATGATAAATATGGATATGATCGGTCGCTTGAACGATTCTACCCAAAAGCTGATCATCTATGGTGTTGGCACAGCCAAAGAATGGGTTCCTTTGCTCGATCAGATGCAAAGTGATTTTAGCATCAAACAGGACAGCGCAGGCATTGGTCCCTCTGATCAGACTTCTTTCTATCTTAAAAATGTTCCGGTGCTGCATTTTTTTACCGGACAGCACAGTGATTATCACAAACCCGGAGATGATTATTCCAAATTAAATTTTAAAGGAGAGATAAAAATACTTCAGTTCATTGTTCAATTAATTGAAAGAACAGAAACACTTCCCAAACTGACATTTCAAACTACCAGAAATCCCAATTCCGAAATTCGTAATTTTAAAGTTACAATGGGTGTAATGCCGGATTATGCATACGATGGAGCCGGAATGAGAATAGACGATGTAATTAATGGCAGAGCAGCTTTTAAAGCGGGTTTGGAAAAAGGAGATATTGTTATAAAAATGGCTGATCGAAAAATCGGTAACCTTAACGATTACATGAAAGCATTATATGTTTTCGAAAAGGGACAAACCATCCAATTAACAATAGTAAGAAATAAAAAAGAATTAAAATTGAACCTCACGTTTTAATGAAAATACTGATAAAAAATGCAAACATTGTTAATGAGGGTAAAATTACCTGGGGTGATGTTTTAATAGAACATGAATTTATTAAGACGATCGCTCCTTCTGGTCAACTTACAACCTCAGTAGCTGATAAGATAATTGATGCAGGTGGAAAATACTTATTTCCGGGATGCATTGAGTATCAGGTACATTTCAGGGAACCCGGCTTAACACATAAAGGGGAAATTTACACAGAAGCCAAATCAGCTGTAGCCGGAGGCGTAACCTCTTACATGGAAATGCCAAATACAGTGCCCAACACTTTTACCAAAGAATTACTGGAAGAAAAATATTCCAGGGCAGCAGCAGTATCACTTGCAAATTATTCTTTTTATATGGGGGCTTCCAATGACAACATTGAAGAAGTATTGAATACAGACCCTATTCATGTCTGCGGGATAAAAGTATTTATGGGTTCATCAACAGGCAATATGCTTGTTGATAACCGTAACACTTTGGAAATGTTATTTTCAAAATGTAAAATGCTTATTGCTACTCATTGCGAAGACGAAGCAACCATTAAACAGAATACGCAATTGTATAAAGAAAAATATGGTGATGATGTTCCGGTCCAGTGTCATCCGCTGATCAGAAGTGAAGAGGCGTGTTTCAAATCATCTTCACTGGCAGTTGAACTGGCAAAAAAATACAATACACGGTTACATATACTTCACATTTCAACTGCAAAGGAATTGGATCTTTTTGATAGTACAATACCATTAAAAGAAAAGCGAATTACAGCGGAAGCCTGTATCCATCATTTGTGGTTCAATGATTCGGATTATTCTGAAAAAGGAAATTTCATTAAATGGAATCCCGCTATAAAAAAAGATACTGACCAACAGGCTGTTTTAAAAGGAGTACTGGATAACCGTATCGATGTTATTGCAACGGATCATGCACCACATACAAAAGAAGAAAAACTACAGCCCTATATTAAAGCTCCTTCGGGAGGACCACTGGTTCAGCATTCTTTGAATGCCATGCTAGAACTATATCATCAAAAAAAAATAAGCCTGGAAAAAATTGCCGAAAAAATGTCGCATGCTGTCGCGGATTGTTTCAGAATTGAAAAGCGGGGATATATCCGGGAAAATTATTTTGCAGACCTGGTTTTGGTGGACCTCCGTCAATCTTACACAGTAGAAACAAAAAACATTTTATCAAAATGCGGTTGGAGCCCATTCGAAGGACAAACTTTTCATTCTGTCATCACACATACAATTGTGAGCGGGCATTTAGTTTACGAAAATGGAGTATTTGATGAATCAAAAAAAGGGAAACGACTTCTTTTTGCAATTAAATAACTAAATACAATACCATCTTAAGTTGAAAATTATATACTATCTAACAAAGCTACTGTCAAATATTTTTCAAAGAATCTATTATCAATTTGACTACATAGGTCTGGAAAATGTTCCGGTTGGAAAACCAGTTGTTTTTGCTCCTAATCATGTGAATGCTTTTATGGACCCCATCCTGATCGGAAT
>CAZMRM010000343.1:0-734 GCA_964568515.1 uncultured Chitinophaga sp.
ACCATAAAAACCTGTGTATTCCTGAATGAAAAGCTCGGAAGAAAGTTTTGTAGCGCCGTAGAATGAACGTGCACCAAGAAGGTTCAGCTCTTCAGAAATTCCAAGATGAGAAATTCCCGTTTCATGTTGCTGTTTATCAAATGAGAAGCGTGTTTCTTCTTCAATAAAATTTGCCTGTTCAATTCGTTCAATAGGGTATACGCGGCTTGTCGATAAAAATAAAAGTTTTGCTTTTTGTTTCAGACAAGCATTAAAGCAATTAATGGAGCCATATAAATTATTATTGATGATAAAGGTGGGATCTGAATTTAAACCTGCCAAAACAGAAGGTTCGGCAGAAGCTTCAATCATTACATCAAAAGAAGGCAATGCATCCAGATCTTCTTTGTTACGGATATCGCCATGAATAAAGGTGATTTCTTTTTCCTTAAATTCCGTCAAATTTGATTCAGATCCTCTTCTTTTTAAATTGTCGAAGGCAATGATGGAATAAGAAGGATACTTTTCTTTAAGCTTGATGCACAATGAAGAACCTATAAAACCAGCACCTCCGGTAATTAATACATTCATAATGCAAAATAATTTAATATTGTTTCTCTTTAACTTCCTGTTTGGATAAGTAAAAAATTTGAACCAAATATAGTAAATGATTTAAGTAACTAACGAAAAAATAGTAAGGAGGGAAGCTTATTTTATAAACCCCTAAAAAGTATTACCAAACAAATATATCCTGG
>CAZMRM010000343.1:744-4428 GCA_964568515.1 uncultured Chitinophaga sp.
GTTTTAAAGGGCGAAGATGTGCACGCCAGGTAAAATCTTTTAATTTTAATTCTTTTACATCAATTTTATCAAGTGGAAACAGCGTGGCATCGGGTTTTGTAACAAAAGTAATCTTATCCATGTGCCTGTTTTTTATATAAATGTGAAGATCGCTGCAATCAGCACGATTCACGGATTTTATTTTTTCCTTTTCTTTTACATAATAAATGGTTTGTCCATTGCCTTCAACATTTACACGGTAGAGATCATTATCTCTGAAAAATCCTTTCATGTATTTTCCACGAATCTGATTGTAACGCAGGCTGTCCTCCTGTGAAACAACAAACGCTGTCCCGAACAGTTCCATTGTTCTGATGGACTTTTTTCCAACAACCAGCCATACGCTGTCACCGGTCAGCTGGTTTGTTTCCGTCCATAATGTTGGTTGTCCGTACAGGTGCATGGTAGAATCTTTGGAATCATAAGCCATCGAGTCACATCTTCCCTGTAAATCTTTTCTGTAAAATTTTACATGATGATAGGCGAAAAGGCGTTGCGAAGAGATGGAATCTTTTTTTGTATGGATAGAGTCGGTTACAACAGCGGCTGTAGTTTTTGAAAGGGAATCTTTTGGGATTTTAGGATTATCGCCGAGTGATTTGAGTGTATCTGCATGCATAAAAAGTGTATCATTTTCTGCAATTTGCATCAATAAGGCTTTTCCGGTAACGATGGAAAGATCCGTAAATTCATTATGGGTAGCAACATCACCTGTAATAACAATATGCTGAACAGTGTCTGTAATATTGATATGATGAACAGCTTTTCCCAGTCCTTTTTTACGGTCATAATACATACTGTCGCCGGTCATCTTTTGTTCATTCGTTAATATATAAGAATTTTTACTAAAGCGTGACAGGTCTTTTTGTGTATCATACCATCCGTCTTCACAATAGATCAGGTTTTCTTTGCTTTTGATGGTTGTAGGTCCCTTAAAATAGGTAATCCGTGAAACGGTGTTATATCGCATAGTATCACAATTGATCACAAATTGAGGATTGGTCAGAACGACATTTTTTTTGAACGTGAGATCATTGCTTTTACTAAAAAAATAGCCTTGTTGGCTGGTTAGTATATTTTCTTTGCTGGTAATTTGTCCGGGAGTAGTGTAATGGGCAATGCGGGTAGAGGTATTATAATTCAATACATCAGTGGTAAGATGCATGTCACCTTTATCCATAATTACGTTTTTGGTAAGAACGGCTTTTTTTGTGTTTCCATCATAATTTAAAAAGTCGCCATATATATTTGTGCTGTCATCCGGATGCTGGATGTGTATGTGTCCGAATGCATCCAATGAATTATCATTATAAAAATAGGCACTGTCGCAAAACATGAGTGTGCTTTCATGCTTAAATTGTACATTTCCAATAAGCCGCTTCGCACCATTTCTGATTTTGTCATCAAACTTCAGAACATCCGCATTTATAATTTCTACGCGCTTATTACCCGTTTTCACAGCGCTTTGTGACTGGGAGAGAAGGGGCAGGAAATATAAAATAAGAAGCACGGGAAATAAGAGGCTGGTTCTAAAAAAACAAGACGGTGTATTTCCGGTGCTATTCATGCGTTTATTCGTTGGAAAGGAAGAAGGGCTCTGTTTGTCAACAACTATACCAGCTCTTTCTTACGGATTAAGGTTTGGGTACGATCAGGGCCAACAGAAACAATGCTGATCGGAACTCCTACTTCACGCTCAATGAATGCAATGTATTCATTTAATTCAGCAGGCATTTGATCCAGTTTGTTAAGTCCTGTTAAATCTTTTTTCCAGCCTTTTAAAGGTGTATAAACAGGGGTCAGTAATTCCGGTGAATAATCAAAAGGAAGATAATCTATTTTTTTTCCCTGGTAATTGTAATGTGTACACACTTGAATGGTTTCAAGATGACTTAATACATCAGCCTTCATCATCATTAATTCAGTGACGCCATTGATCATCACAGCATATTTCAATGCAGGAAGGTCCAGCCATCCGGTGCGTCTTGGACGTCCTGTTACGGAGCCGAATTCACGTCCGCTATTCCGGATACCATCTCCCGTTTCATCGTGTAATTCTGTTGGAAAGGGGCCGCTTCCCACACGTGTACAATAGGCTTTGAAAATACCATAAACATTACCGATTTTATTCGGTGCAATTCCTAGCCCCGTGCATGCTCCTGCGCAAATGGTATTGGAAGAGGTAACGAAAGGGTAAGAACCAAAATCAATATCCAGTAAAGATCCCTGAGCTCCTTCGGCTAAAATCGCCTGATTATTTTTTAAAGCATCATTGAAATAATGTTCACTTTCAATTTGTTGGTAAGTTTTAAGCTCCTCAATTGCCTGAAACCATTCCTTTTCCAAAGGAGCCAGATCGTATTCAAAATGATGATATTTTAGCAACTGTTTGTGTTTTTCAACCAATTGCTGATATTTTTCTTTAAAGTTAGCATTCACGATATCGCCAACACGTAAACCATTGCGTCCGGTTTTATCCATATAGGTGGGGCCAATTCCTTTTAAGGTAGAACCGATTTTTTGTAATCCTTTTGAAGCCTCCGATGCAGCATCCAATAAACGATGTGTGGGCAGGATCAAATGTGCCTTTTTGGAGAAAAGTAATTTCGATTTTACGTCGATCCCCATTTTAATCAGGGCCTCGATTTCCGACATTAAAACAACGGGGTCAATAACAACACCGTTTCCTATAATGTTTATGGCAGTTTTATGAAATATACCGGAAGGGATGGTACGTAATACGTGTTTAATACCATTGAACTCAAGCGTATGTCCGGCATTGGGCCCTCCCTGAAACCGTCCGATGATTGAGTATTTAGGGGTTAATACATCTACTATTTTACCTTTGCCTTCGTCTCCCCATTGAAGACCCAATAATACGTCTACTTTCATATGATATGAATGAATTCTAAAAAAATTAATTATTAAAAAAGGATTTTTATTGCTGTTAGTTTGTTCTGTTCAGAACAGCAATTGCTTCATCAACAGAGGAACGAACATTAAACACACTGTTTAATTTGGTGATAACAAGCAACTCAGTGATTTTTTTATTTACATTGAAAATAGCAACTTCTCCGCCTGATTTGCGCGATTTGGTAAGAATGCTGATGAGTACACTCAAGCCGCTGCTATTGATGTATTTTAAATCTTCCAGGTTTAGTAAAATTTTATTTTCATTTTGATTGATGCCTGTTTCAATTTCTTTTAATAGTTGTTCAGATTGCGTTTTATCGATTAATTCACCTTTTAATTTATAGGTATTGATACCGCCTTCTTTTGTATAATTATATTCAAATGTCATAGGGAAAATGGTTTTAGTAGGGTTGAATGAGAACTATTTCTCAATTACTTTAGAAGTTTGTTTCTTCATTGCTTTTTTATGTTCACAGGTCCCATCCTGAGCCAATCGGTTGCATTTTCCATAAAAGTTGAGGGAATGCTGATTGATGCTGAATTGTAGGATTTCGCCTGCCATTTTTTGTATCTGTTGAATTCTGGGATCACAAAATTCAAATACTTTTTCGCAATCCTGGCAAATCAGATGGTCATGCTGTTTGTATTCATGGGATTTTTCAAACTGTGCCAGATTTTTACCAAACTGATGTTTGGTTACCAGGTTGCTGCTGATCAACAATTCTATTGTAT
>CAZMRM010000344.1:0-4427 GCA_964568515.1 uncultured Chitinophaga sp.
AACTTCATTATACCCACGAATTTTCTTCCAACTGGAACAGTCACATCGCCCTCCACTATACAAAAGGGAAAGGCTACTATGAAGAGTATAAAAAGGACCAATCTTTTTCTAATTACGGGTTAAACAATGTGATTGCAGGAACAGACACCATTACCTCAACAAATCTGGTTCGCAGAAGATGGCTGGACAATGATTTTTATGGAACTATTTTTTCATTGAATTACAATAGCAAAAAAAAACTTTCAGGATTAATAGGTGGTGCATGGAATCATTACAACGGACAACATTATGGTGAAGTGATATGGGCACAATATGCCAGCAACGGTTTTCCTCAGCAACGCTATTATAATGATACTGCTAACAAGACAGACTTTACCGTCTTTATAAAAGCAAATTATCTGCTATTCAATAAACTCAATATTTTTGTGGATATACAGGAACGGAATATCCATTATAGATTTCTTGGATACAACCGTTTACTGGAAAATGTAACACAAACAGCTTCGTTGAATTTTATTAATCCAAAAATCGGATTGAACTTTGATTTTACTGAAAACACCAATATATATGCTTCTTTTAGCATAGGACAAAAAGAACCAAGCAGGGATGATTACACACAATCTACTCCTGATAGCAGACCAAAGGCTGAAAAACTGGAAGACCTGGAAGCAGGAATTAAACACCGGTCAACAATTTTTAGCTGGACATTAAACCTGTACAATATGAATTACAAAAATCAACTCATTGTAACCGGTCAGGTAAATGATGTAGGCGCCTATATTCATACGAATGTTCCTGTAAGCTATCGTCGTGGGATCGAAGCAGAATTGGCGTTTCAACCCTTTCAAAGTTTAAGCTGGAGCTTAAATGCAACCATCAGCCAAAATAAAATAAAAAATTATAAAGAATTCATTGATGACTATGATCTTGGTGGACAAACCGTCAACTTGTATCCGGCAACAGACATTGCGTTTTCTCCGAATTTGATCGCAGGAAGTACTATTTCTTATGAATTGATCAAAAATTTCAGGATCAGTTTTATCAGTAAATATGTTGGATCTCAGTACCTCGATAATAGTTCTTCAGCCGATAAAAAACTGGATGCCTTTTTTGTGAATGATGTTCGCTTTAATTATTCTATTAAGACCAAATTTATTAAAGAGCTTGGTTTTATTTTCGCGATCAACAATTTGTTTAATGAGGAATACGAATCGAATGGATATACTTATGGTTATATAGCAGGCGGACAGCGCATCACCGAAAATTTTTACTATCCTCAGGCAGGTATCAATGTTTTAGGTGGTATCAGTCTAAAGTTCTAACCAAAATGCAGTAGTTCATCCTTTAATCGCAACTGGGGATATTGTTTTTGCAGTTGTTTACAACGCTCAAAATAAACCGATTTAAATTGTTGATGCGCGGGTGAATTTGCCTGTAAAACACGATGTGCCTTTGCCTTCAGAATATCTTTTATTTTTTCGTATAACACATTTGTCTCCGGGCTAAATGCAGCTTGTACTAACTTTTCAAAGATATAATCTATTGCCTGATCATTTGGATGAATTAAGTCTGATTTGTAGAATCGATAATCCCTCAAATCATCAATGAGCAACTCATAAGCAGGAAAATAAAATACAGTTTCCTCATCACAAAGCTGATGAACAGCTTCAATCAGCCTGGCTTTACTTCTGTTATTTTCAACCATCCCATCCCTGATATATCGAACGGGGCTAACAGTGAAAACCATTTTCAATTGTTTATTGAACGACTGAAAGGTGGTTATTAAATTGGCATATGTTTCCACTATTTCCGTTGTCGTAAGTAGTTCTTTCGTAAAATCCTGTGAAGGTTGTTTGTGACAGTTTCCAACACGTTTACCGCTTTGTTTATGTGTGTAAACATAGGCCGATCCCAGAGTAATGAATAACCATCCTGTATTTTTCAGCGACTGGTGTGCTGCATTGATTTGCGTGTTGATCTTTGTCAAACACTGGTGAGCATCAGCAGTTGAAAAGCGGCTATGATGTTCCCAGGAATGAAATACTTCATTTGACCGAAACAATTCTTTTTCTTCCAGCAAATCATTGCTTACATATCTGTTAAGTGCTTCGGCTATACTTACCGGGTTATATAAAACACCATTAGGATTGAGTATTGTTTTGAATTTATACAATTGCATCTGCATAGCCATGTTTTCCGCAAAACAAGAGCCCATGAAAAATAATTCTTCCGTATACTGAATTTTTTTTGTGAAGGGCCGGATCTGGAAGTCGAGATGAAAATTCATTGTATCATGTAAAGATTATTGTCCGCATTTACAATAGGGTGAAAAAAATATTTGTGTGTGTGGCAATAAAGCTTGAATGCGCGCTTGTTCGGAATCCGGGATCAAGATAGCTCTTAAATCCAAAATCTGTAAACTTTTTAAATTTTGCAATTCATCAGGAAAACGTTCCAGATCGTTGCTCCATAGATCAAGATTTTTTAACCTGATAAGTCCCCCTATTCCCGGAGTGATTCCTGTAAGATCATTGTTATTTGCATTCAGGTAATACAAATTTGTCAGCTCATTTATCTGAAAAGGAAATTCGGCCAAATTATTTCTGGCAATGGAAAAATATTGCAATGACTTAAGACTACTAATGTTTGGGGGGATTTCAGTAATATTGTTTTTACTCAGATCGAGGTATTGCAGATTCGTAAACTGAAAAATTTCTTGCGGAAATTTTTTTAACTTTTTTTTTCTCAATTCCAGCTTTATTACTTGCTCCGGTTGTTTGAGTGCTTCTTCCAATGAAGTAAAGCCTGTTAAGGTATCCAGTGTAAGAGAGTCTAATAAAGACTGTTGAGCAGAAATACGTTCAGCAAAGCAGCCAAGTATCAAAACAAGAAAAAAAACCAAAAAAGGTCTTTGAAATATGTTAAGGTCCAAAATTTTCATCATTTACACGCACAAAATGCTATCGGCATCTAAGTTAATGAATCCGCATTACAAATCAGAATAAAAACGATGAATCGTGGCGGAGATTATATTAAACAAACGTATTCATCTTACTCAATGATTCCAGTTTATCCTTCGCCAGTTGTTGTTTCAGTTCTTCCAGACTATTAAACTTAACTTCATCACGTAAACGTTCAACAAAAATCACTGTTACCTCTTCTTCATAAATCATTTTGTCAAAATCAAAGATGTTTACTTCAATACTCTTTCCTTTACCTTCAATGGTGGGATTATTACCGATATTTAACATTCCGGCATACGTATTATTGCTGTATTTGACTTGTACAGCATATACGCCGTCTCCGGGGATCAATTTATAATTATCGCTGATTTTCAGGTTTGCTGTCGGATAGCCGATTTTGCGTCCCAATTGTTTTCCTTTAACCACAGTGCCGCTAAGTGTATAAGGATGTCCGAGGTAATTGGTAGCTGTTTTCACATCACCAATCAGGAGTGCATTTCTTATTTTGGTTGAGCTAATCTGTATATTATCCATATCCTTTGCCGGTATTTCCTCTACTCCAAAACCATAGAGGGGACCGTATTCTTTCAGATGTTCAAATGAACCTTCCCGGTTACGACCGAAATGATGATTATAGCCAATCACTAATCTCTTTGTCTGAATACTGTTTACGAGGATATTTCTGACAAATTCAATGGAAGTTAATCGTGAAAATTCTTTGGTAAACGGATAAATGATCAGATGATCGATCCCGTATTTTTCCAGTAATTCGATTTTTTCGGACCGGGTATTCAAAAGTTTTAATTCATTATCGTCCGGGAACAGCACCATCCGTGGATGCGGTGAAAAGGTAAGCAATACGGTTTCCCCATTTTCTTCCCGGGCCGCATCTTTTAAGCGGGAAATGATCTTTTGATGTCCCAAATGAACACCATCAAAGGTTCCGGTAGTAACAACAGGGTTTTTAACACCCTTAAAATCATCCAGATTGGTGTAAACTTTCATTTCAGAAAACGTGAAGTGAGATGAAACGTTCTTTTAAACACGTTTCGATAATTTCAGTAAAAATACTGTTAAAAGAGGAATTCTTATCCATTAACCCTGTTCAATCTTGACAGCCCGAAATTAATTATAAAAACATGAAAAATCGTTTTTTTTGATAAAAAAAATAAAGTACTTTTGCACTCGATTTAAAAAAACATATCTAACACAACTTATAAAAATGTCACAACAAACAGGCAAAATCATACAGGTAATCGGCCCCGTAGTTGACGTAAGATTCGAAAACGGCGTTGAATTACCACAAATTCTGGATGCTATTGAAGTTCGCAAGCCAACCGGCCAAAAAGTTATTCTTGAAGTACAACAACACATCGGCGAAGAAACAGTTCGTACCATTGCGATGGACTCTACAGATGGCTTATACAGAGGTATGGTTGTTACCGGTACAGGTGCAGGTATTAC
>CAZMRM010000345.1:0-4423 GCA_964568515.1 uncultured Chitinophaga sp.
TGTGGGAGTGTCTTCCTCGCAGGGATACATTCAAAGTCTCTTGAATTTTTTGTTTTTGTTTTCAAGACAAAAAGAAAAAGAAGAGAATAAATTTGGGACAAAGTTCCCGATACTCACTTAAAATTATTTTATAAGATTTCCGTTCAGTTTTATTAATTGAGTTTCCGAAACTTTAGCGTTGTATCTTGCTTCAGACAACCTTACCAATGCATCATCAAATGTTTGTTGAATTTCTTTTAGTTCCAACGTGTTACTGGATCCGATACGGAATCGTTCCAACGCAATGTTGACGGCTTCTTTTACCAGTTTCAGATTATCTTCTTCCAGCTCTAATACTTTTTGATCATCCAAAAAGTGTTTATATGCAACGAGTAGCTGCTGTCCAATCTGTAATTGAACATTGTTATAATTTAGTGTAGCATTCTCTTCCTGAAGCTTTGCATTTTTAATGCGATTGTTTAATGTAAAGCCATTAAATATCCTCCATGTAGCAGTAAAGCCATAATTAAATCCAAGATTACGATTAAAAAGTAATTGACCCGCTCCACTTTCCGCTCTTGAAAATAAATAGTTGGCATTAAAGTTAATTACAGGCAACAGGTCACCTTGTGTAACATGCAACTGTTTTTTGTAGAAAGAAATATTTTCTTGTGCATACATCAAATTCACATTTGTTTTCTGATAATTGGATTTTAAATCTTCATAATTCATTTCAAACTGAATGGGTATGGAATCCGATACTTCAAATGTTGTTTCCACTGAGCGTGCCAGCAGCTGATTCAGGGATACTTTCAATTCATCCAACATTGTCTTCTGCCGGATCAATACAGAGGTTTGCGCATTCATATCCGTTTTTGCCTGCAATACATCCAATTTAGAGCCAGCACCAACCTCAAATTTTTTTTGAGCAATCGCTAACCGTTCCTCCGATATTTTTATATTTTCGCTCAAACCTTTGATTAACTGTTTTTGTTTAACCACATTGTAATAGGTTACAATAATTGATTCAAGTGAATTTTCAATTTGAATGCGTGAGGATAACCTGCCCATTGATTCCAACAAACTCAATTGCTGGTGCGTTGCAAACATTTTTAATCCGTTGAACAAGGTCCATGTTACATAAACACCGGAACTGACATTATTAGAGTGAACACCGGAACGATCCACGATATCACCTGTAAAAAATTGTTGCTTGGTTGTATTATTGGCAAAATTTGCACTGGCATTCAGATCCACTATCGGTAACATACCGGCGTTTCCCAGTGTATTGTTATTCGCAGCAATTTCAGCGTTGTTATTAACAACCGCAATATCATAATTGTTCTTTATCCCTAGTTCAATTGCTTGTTCAAGTGTTAGCTCTTGTGCAACCAAATGAAATCCGGTAAAAATCAAGCTAAAGGTAATCAGGCAGCGTTTAGAAATGTGCATTGTTAAGTTCTTTTTGATCCGTATTTTCTTCAGTAAATTGATATTCTTTTTTATCCTTATGCTCCCTTGAAAAGTAGGAATAAATTGCCGGTATGACATACAATGTCAGAATTAATGAAAACATAATTCCTCCGACAATTACGATCCCCATTGCCATACGGCTTTTGGAGCCTGCACCCAATGCAAGTGCTATGGGCATCGCTCCAAGTGCCGTTGCAATGCTTGTCATTAATATAGGACGCAACCTTGCAGTTGCCGCCTGTCTGATGGCCTCATGAACAGTTTTCCCCTGCTCTTTCAGCTGATTGGCAAATTCAACAATTAAAATTCCATTCTTTGTTACCAACCCTATCAGCATAATCATCCCGATCTGGCTAAAAATATTCAGCGTCTGATTAAAGTACCATAGTGATATCAATGCACCACAAAAGGCAAGTGGCACCGTTAAGATAATCGTAAACGGATCGATGAAACTTTCAAACTGAGCAGCAAGAATCAGGTAAATGAGTAGGATCGCAAGTAAAAGGGCAAACAATACATTGGATGAACTTTCAGCATAGTCGCGTGATGGACCGGTAAGTGCTGTTGAAAAAGATTCATCCAATATATTTTTTTTAATACGTTCCATTTCATCAATACCATCTCCAATTGTTTTCCCTGGTGCCAATGCAGCAGATACTGTTGCAGCCTGATAACGATTGTAATGGTACAACTGAGGCGGACTGCTTTGTTCCTTGATGGAAACCAGGTTATCTAACTGTATTAATTCACCCTTGGTGTTTTTTACATACATTGATTTTAAATCAAGAGGATCATTTCTATTTGCTTTTTCAAACTGCCCGATTACCTGGTATTGTTTTCCATTCATATTGAAATAACTAAAACGTTGACCGCTTAATCCCAATTGTAGTGTTTGTGCAATGTCGCCCACTGAAACGCTCAGACTTTTTGCTTTATCCCTGTTGATGGTAATGTTTAATTCCGGTTTATTAAACTTCAAGTTTACATCCACTGTTTGAAACACTTTACTCTTTAATGCTTCATCCATAAACAGAGGAAGTTTTTCTTTTAATTTTTCAAAATTAGGTGCCTGTAAAACAAATTGTACAGGTAATCCACCGCGTGAACCGCCGGAAGAGATCGTTTGATCCTGTATGGCAAATGTTTTTGCTTCCGGAAAGTCTTTGGTAATTTTCGTGATATAATCTGCCACTTGCATCTGTGAGCGTTTTCGTTGATCGGGATCCGTCAGTCCTAATCTTACAAAACCTGTGTTTGCTGCTCCCGAGCCACTAAATCCTGGCGAGGTTACCGTCAATGATATTTTTTTTTCAGGAATAGAATCTTCAATAAATTGAGCCAGTTTTAAAACATAGGCATCCGTGTAATCATAAGATGCTCCTTCCGGTGCCGTTATTTGCAGACGCATTGCACTGCGGTCTTCAAGCGGCGCCAATTCGGATTGAATTGATTTTCCTGAAAACAAAATGATAATGATCCCGATACAACCCGCCAATATGACGAAACCCAGCCATCTCTTTTTCATAAAACGTCCCAATGAATTTTCATACGTACTTTCCATCTTTTCAAAGAAGGGTTCGGTCATTTCATAAAAACGGCTTTTACGATGTGTCTTCCGCACTAATCTTGCATTTAACATCGGAGTCAGTGTTAAGGACACAAAAGCTGATATCAATACAGCACCTGCTATCACTACACCAAATTCACGGAACAATCTTCCGACAAAACCTTGTAAAAAAATAACGGGCATAAAAACAGCCGCCAGTGTGATGGATGTAGAAACCACTGCAAAGAATATTTCTTTGGATCCTTTGTGTGCAGCTTCAATAGGATTCATTCCGTCTTCAATTTTTTTATAAATGTTTTCGGTAACAACAATACCATCATCTACCACAAGACCGGTTGCCAGTACAATTGCCAATAATGTGAGAACATTCACTGAGTATCCCATCAGATACATAATAAAGAAAGCACCAATCAATGATACCGGTATATCGATCAACGGACGCAGTGCTACCAGCCAGTCGCGAAAAAATAAATAAATGATCAGAATAACTAAAATAATAGCTGTGATCAGTGTTTCTTCCACTTCAGTAATAGAACGCGAAACAAAACGAGTGTTATCCAATGCTATATCCAGCGTTATATCTTTTGGCAAATCTTTTTTAATGATTTCCATACGCTTATAAAATTCATCTGCTATAGCAATGTAATTGGAACCGGGTTGTGGAACAATCCCTAAACCAACCATTGGTACCATTGCTTCCCGCAGGATCGTCTCTTCATTTTCTGCTCCCAGCAACGCTCTTCCTATATCTTTGAAACGGATTACATTTTCTCCCTGGGAGCTAATGATCATATTGTTAAAGGATTGTTCATCTGTAAATTTACCTACCGTATTTACGGTAAGTTCCGTGGCTGTTCCACTTATTTTCCCGGAAGGGAGCTCCACATTTTCCCGGTCCAGTGCCTGCTTAACATCCAACGGGGTAAGGTTATAAGCGGCCAGTTTCGCCGGATCCATCCATAAACGCATTGCAAATTTTTTCTGCCCCCAGATCTGAACAGTACTAACACCCTCAATCGTTTGGAGACGTTCAGCAATTACATTCTCTGCATAATCACTTAATTCAAGCGAATTTTTAGTATCGCTTTTCACCGTCATTGCAATAATGGCATCAGAGTTTGCATCGGATTTAGTAACTGTTGGCAATGCATCAATATCCTGAGGTAATTGTCTTACTGCCTGTGAAACCTTATCTCTTACGTCATTTGCTGCTGCTTCAAGATTTGCATCCAGGTTAAACTCTACCGTAATATTGCTGGATCCCTGATTACTGGCAGAAGAAATTGTTCTGACACCTTCGATTCCATTCAAAGACTTTTCAAGCGGTTCAGTAATCTGTGATTCGATGACATCAGCATTTGCACCGGAATAATTGGTTCTTACAGTGATGATAGGCGGATCTAT
>CAZMRM010000346.1:0-4402 GCA_964568515.1 uncultured Chitinophaga sp.
GCACACAGGCCGTTCTATCGCTCGGCAACAGCTGAGAGGAAAGTCCGGGCAACACAGAGCATCCCACTTCCTAACAGGAAGAATCCTGGTTTTACCGGGAGATAGCAAGTGCCACAGAGAATAACAGCCGGTAGCAATACCGGTGATGGTGAAAACGTGAGGTAAGAGCTCACGGAATCAATTGGCGACAGTTGGTTCGGGTAAACCTTGGGAGTTGAAAGACCAAATAAACCGGAGAATAAGAGCTGCTCGTTTAATCCGGAGGGTAGGTTGCTTGACCTTTTCGGTGACGGAGAGGCTAGATAAATGATAGGATCGGCATGCTTTTAGTATGCTAGACAGAACCCGGCTTACAGGCCTGTTTGTATGAAATCAATAACAAAGGAGTGCAAGTAGCCTCCTTTTTTTGTTTAAATTTCAAAACCATATTGTTAGTAATTCGTATTGTAGGTTAAGGTTTTTTTTTTAAGTTTGACAAAGTAAATTTAAAGGATCAAAAGCACAGTTTAATTTGTCACAATGTATTTTTTATCGATCAAATAAAAGAACATTGATTCAGTATTGTTTACCTGTAAAAAATAAATAATATGGCTGATATTATTAATGTCTTTGATGTATACCAATTCATGAATATCGAAAATATCATTTTTGCGTATACCGGAACCTTTGAACATTTTATCACAACAGTATTATTGAAAAGTATCAGACATGAATTAAAGAACGCCAAAGGAGGGGTTGATAAGAAGGTTTACAATGTGGTAGTTGAAAGTATTGAAAATATCAGTAAATATACACCAACTGAAAAAGAGAAAGGAAATTCTGGTATTCTGTTATTGTGTAAATTAGAAAACAAGTATGTTGTTATCACAGGAAATATCATCTTGAATAAGGATATTCCTATGTTAAAAGAAAAACTGGAGAAAATTTCAAAATTGGATAGGGAGGAATTAAAACAAGCGTATCGAGAGCAAATTGCTTCCAAACGAACCCATGAGAATCGTGCAGGATTGGGAATTATTGATATAGCGCTTAAATCAGGAAACAACATGAAGTTTGAATTCCAGCCAAGTTCGGAAACAACTTCATTTTACCTTTTTCAAACGGAAATAAATATTCACTAACTAACAGATTATATGGATTCGCTTATAATAGAACCAACTGAATATTCTCCATCGGTAAACTTTAATACTTCTACCCTCAAATTCGTTATATCAGGGGAATCACGTCCTGAAAATTGCGGAAAATTTTATACTCCTATTGTTACCTGGCTTGCTCAATTCGAACAAGAACTGACTGATAAAAAATCAACAGATTCCACTTTATTATTTATTTTTAAATTCGATTATTTTAATTCTACATCTGCAAAATTTATTATGAATCTTTTACAGATCATAAAAAAAATAGAAGTTGCTAAAAAACAAAAGGTTGTTATCGAATGGCATTATGATGAAATGGATGAAGATATGATGGACGCCGGAAAAGAATTTTGTGAAGCTGCCGAACTTGAATTTGAATTTATTTCCTATTAAAAAAATTAGTTTTCCAGTTTTTATATCCCTAGTTACTTGATTTTAAATACTTTCCTCCTTAAAAAGCTTTATTTTTGCTATTCCCTGAATAAGATGGTTTGTTAATTCAGAAAAAAGTATTACTTTTGCAGCGGTTTTAGTCAAAAGGGATTTTGCTGGGACGAATTCACAACTGCTTAGATATAGCCGAAAATAGCTCTTTTCCCCAACTAATGGTGAGCTTCTTAAATACAGTTGTCACATTCAACTCACATATACTTCTCGTAGTTGACAGCTGTAATATTAACTTAATAAACATTCAATGAATAAATTTGAAGCGTTAGGGCTTAGCGATGCTATTGTTAAAGCTGTAACAGAATTAGGGTTTGAAAGCCCTACTCCAATTCAGGAAAAAACAATTCCTGCATTATTATCCGGTAATTCTGACTTGGTTGCGCTCGCACAAACAGGAACCGGGAAAACAGCCGGATTTGGTCTGCCTTTAATTTCTCTGGTAGACTTTAATTCACGCGATACACAGGCCCTTATCTTATGTCCTACACGTGAGCTCTGTATGCAAATTACACGCGATTTACAATCGTATACAAAATACATTAACGGTGCTAATATTGTTGCCATTTATGGTGGAGCAAGCATCGACAATCAAACACGCGATATCAAAAGAGGTGCACAAATCGTAGTTGCAACTCCCGGCCGTATGAACGACATGATTGATCGTAAACGTGTGAATTTATCCAATGTACGTTTTGTTGTATTGGACGAAGCAGATGAAATGTTAAACATGGGATTCAAAGAAGATCTGGATACCATTTTATCACAAACTCCTGAAGAAAAAAACACCTGGTTGTTTTCAGCAACCATGCCTGATGAAGTACTTCGTATTTCAAAAAGTTACATGGTCAATCCGATTGAAATTACCACAGGAACAAAAAACTCAGGTAATGATAATATCGAACACGTATATTATATTGTTCATGCAAGAGATAAATATGCGGCATTAAAGCGTATTGCCGACTCTAATCCTGATATATTTGCGATCGTGTTTTGCCGTACAAGAATCGAAACACAAGAGATATCTGACGCATTGATTAAAGATGGTTATGGAGCCGATGCTTTACATGGTGATCTTTCACAGTCGCAACGTGATCATGTGATGAAACGTTACCGTTCACGTTCTTTACAAATGTTGGTAGCAACCGATGTGGCTGCACGTGGTATTGATGTGAATGATGTTACACACGTAATCAATTACAACCTTCCCGATGAAATAGAAAATTATACACACCGTTCAGGTCGTACTGCAAGAGCCGGAAAACAAGGAGTTTCGATTGCTATTATCAACATGAAAGAAGTTGGTAAAATAAAAATCATCGAACGTATTATCAAAAAGAAATTCATTCAGGGGAAACTTCCTACCGGATTTGAAGCTTGTGAAAAACAATTGTTCAGTCTTGTTAAAAAAATTCACAATGTTGAGGTGAAAGAAAGCGCCATTGAAGCATATATGCCAAAAATTTATGATGAGTTAAAGGATCTTAGTAAAGAAGATATTATTAAACGTTTCGTGTCAACGGAGTTTAATCGTTTCTTAGACTATTATAAAAATGCTCCGGATCTGAATGCTTCCCCAGGCAGAGAACGTTCATCCGTACCAGGTGCAACCAAATTGTTCATTAATCTGGGTGAATTGGATCGCTTGGATAAAACAACAATGAAGGAATATATTTCCGAAGTATCGGGAGTTTCCTTGGATCAGATACTGGATGTGGAAGTAAAAAGCAGCTTTTCATTCATTGAAGTAAAATCAGAAGCTGCAGAAATTATTACCGGTACATTTAAAAATGTACGTTACAATAACCGCAATGTGCGTATTGAATCACGTGGTGATTCAGGAGGAGGAGACAGAGGGAACCGAGGAGGTTACGAAGGAAAACGTTCATACAATGGTGGAAGCTATGGTAAAAGTTACGGGAATTCGAATGGCAGAGGATCACGCAATGGTGGATATAGCAAAAGTTATGGAAATAGTGACAGAAGCTCCGGAAACAGTTATAGTGAACGCGGAAGATCTTACGACCGTCCGGAAAGAGTTGCAGCAAGAGGAACATCCCCGGAGCTGGGAGGAGAACGTAAAAATAATTTTACACGTGAAAAACGTCCCAGAAAACAGTTTTAAGTTTAGTTTAGTTAAAAAGAGGTGACCTTAACAGGTCACCTTTTTGATTTATGAAAACAAGCATCCGTTCTGAAATTAATTTTATATTTACCTCTCAACAGGATATTTAACAGATAAGTATAAAGTGAAAAAAATTATTCCTCTCTTCTTTTTTTACTTATTCAATAACCTCCCTATAAACGCGCAGGAAAACTCATCTTGCGACAGCCTTTATTTGAAATCAATCATTCATATACAAAGTAATGATCCTTGTCTTATAATTGCTGCCAATTATGTATTTACACATCCTTTGTATGGCAATACAAAAGTTTATTATAATTATATGGGCTTTATTTTGACATGGATGGAGCAAACACCTGATTTTACGTTCACATTGAATGAAAAAATAATATCCTTATGCAAAGATGATAATCTTTCACTTTTTAATGTTTACCTGACCTGCCTTGCCAAAGCAGCACTTGAAAACAAAAGCGGTTATGTTTCCGAAGCATTGAGGTTATTTACTGCTTACTTGAAAAACCCGGAAAACAAGGTAAAGGCTACTTCTAAAATCAAAAAAATGATTGCTGATGTAGAAGAAGGGAAGCTGGAAAAGTATATTTAAAAATGAAGTGTCTATCGGGACGCTTTATTCTAATGTTGATTTTTATACAGCCCGTTTTACAACTATATCAGCCCTCCTGGCCTTATAACTCTT
>CAZMRM010000347.1:0-4385 GCA_964568515.1 uncultured Chitinophaga sp.
GTCCAATGAATAATGGATCTGTTACTTTGATCAATGGTTCCAACATAAACAGTGTTGTAAAAATTACCGGAACCAAAGCCATCGGTTCCGCACATGTACAATAGTTGATCACCTGTTACAGTAAAGCCGCCAAAATTTAACCCGGTAGGTGAAGGGATCGTCGTTGCTTTTCTCCAGGTATTATTAGTAGCATTGTATACAAATACATTGGCTGAATCGTAAGGGCCACCGAGTCCGCCGGCAACATAAATTAAACTGTCCTGGTAAGTTGCAGCTTTGGCATCCACAATTTCATAAGGGAATGGAGCAACCGTACTCCATTTGTTTTGTTGTATGTCCAGTTTGTAAACAGTATCCTGTCCAAAACCCGGAGGGTTGATAACGCCTCCGATAATGTAAACATTTCCATTTAAACAAGTAGTGGCAGCACCTAACAAGCCGGTTGGATGGGGACTTAATGTATCCCATGAATTGGTACTCACGGTGTAACGTTGTGTTGTTTGAACTATACGTTGTTCATCCCTGCCAGAAACAATATAAAGATATCCATCTGTTTTATCGGAGTATGATGCGATGTTCCCACCTCTTACTACATGTAAAATATCTTGTCCCGATGTCCATTTTTGTGCATAAACACTGCTGCCGAAAGAAGTAATGCACATACTAAGTAAAAGTAATTTTGTTCTCATGGTGATGATTTTTAGAATGAGGTTATTTTCCGGCAATGATAAGGAGAATAGCAATAGAAAAAAGCAGCCGTCAACATACAGCAGGTTTCTGTATACAGAATACAGAAATGAATCATTGGAAGTAATTGGTTGGAGATTTAAGAGTCGTTAACTGATCGTCAACACAGAATCGGTTTGATGAGTAGATGCAGATGGTATAAATAGCAGATCAACTATTTTTCTTTGAGTTGATCATTTAAAAGATAGTTTTGTTGTTTTCTGTATTTAAGCATATTTACATATTTTAAGGCAAGTTTATTATTGTAATCTTCATAGGATTTTTGTGCCCATTGAATGGCGGCATCCATATCGCCATTTATTTCATTAATGATGGCCATATTGTAATACGCTCTTCCGGCAATTTTTCGTTTTTTATTTTTTGTTTCCTGCTCCCATAATTTACCTGCCTGTTCCCAATTGCCTGTTTGTGCCCTTCGTTTAGCCATTTTAAAATTTGAATTGCCTTTAATATAGTAATCTCTGGTAACGGTTATCCAATAAGGAAGGATACGGTTCACATAAAGGTAACCCAATTGATTGGAAAGCTGTTTTATAGCTTCTTTTCTGTTAGCAATGGCTTCTATTGTATTCAGAGGGCTGTTACCTGCACCACTGTATGAAATCTGATCTGCTGTATAATATTCATCGAGGATGAATTTGCTTTTTGGATCATAAATTCTCCAGCCTGTTTTAACGGTGTTGGTAATGTTTACCTGTTGTTGTATATTGGAGATAATAGCGACCGGATCAGACAGATTCTTTGATGCAGTAATTGGTGCCACTTTCACATCGGTTGCATACAGCTCAAGTATTACAAGAACATCCACATTATTTTGTTTACACAATTGTTCCACTTCCGTCCAGCTTAGTGGAGAAGAAGATGTACCATTACCGGTACTTTTAAGTTTCAGGTCAAGAGATTTTACCAACTCAAATTTATTTGTTTCCCTGAATGCATTTTCCAATCCTTTTATTGCTTCCGCACTGCCTTCTTTATTTATTTCAGTAAAATCCAGTGCATTGATCTTATAGATCGTATTGGTCACACTGGCTTTATCATCAATGCTTCTGTTTACGATCCCTACCGTTTTTATATAGGCCGGAACAGTGACAGGAGCCGGATTCATTACACGTATAGAAACAAGATTTGTTTTACAACCACCAAGAATAATCACAGCAAGAATGAGAGATATATACTTTTTCAAAATTTCTGATTTATGATGTGTTTTTACGGAAGCAACACATCAAGGTTCCAACTACATATGCAAGAAAAGTGTAACTTTTATTAAATTGTCTGTCAGCAAAGGATTCCCATTATGAGTATGTCATCGATTTGTTCACTATTCCCTATCCAGTTAACAATGGTTTCATCCAGCTGCCTTTTTTGTTCTTTTAAGGGAAGTTGGTGAACCTTTAGTAACAGTTCTTTAAATGGCTGATAATAGAATTTCTTTTTTTCGGGACCACCTTTTTGATCTGGAAAGCCATCTGAAAAGAGATAAAGGAGATCTCCTTTTTGAAGATCCATGACATGATTGGTATATTTTACAGATATATCGTCTTTTCCTGTAATCCCTGTTGAGAATTTATCAGCTTTTATTTCTGTTAATATACTGTCTCTAATGACATACAGTGGGTTTTTCGCACCGGCATATTGAAGTTGCATTTTTTTTTTATCAATACTGATGAGTGCAATATCCATTGCATGCTTTACATTTTCTTTTGTTTTTCCTTTTGAAAAGCGAATCAAAAGTTCATTGTTCAGTTTACTCAAAATACTGCCTGGATCGGGGGCTGATGTGGTTTGAATAATGTTTTCAATAATATTATTGCCAAGTAAGGAGGTAAAGGCGCCGGGAACACCGTGACCGGTGCAATCAGCAACGGCACAAATAATTTTATCTTCTTTTTTTCCAACCCAGTAAAAATCACCGCTTACAATATCCTTTGGTTTATACAAGATAAAATAGTCAGTGAAACAAGCCGATAATTGTTCTTCATCCGGAAGAATCGCTTCCTGAATGGTTTTAGCATAGTCGATGCTGTCGGTGATCAATACATTTTTTTGATGGATCTCCTGTTTTTGTTTTTCCAGTAAAATATTGGCTCTCTGCTTGAGCCGATAGCGGTTGTATAACAGGAAGGATAGAATAAGAAATAGACCCAATCCACTCATTAAACCAATACGCAATAGGCGTTGTTCTTTTAAGCTTTTATCTTTTAGTTGTTGATCCTTTGTCAGGAGAAGTATTTCTTTCTCTTTCTTATCTACCTCATAGCGTGCATTTAATTCGGATGTTTGTTTAAAGCTTTTTTCATTTAAAATAGTATCCTTGATGTTGTTATATAGTTTATTGAAATACAGTGCCTCTTTATAAAAGTGTGATTTTTCGTTGGCAGAAGCAAGATTGCTGCATGCATTCATTATTCCAAGTTTGTAATCGGCTTCTTTGGAAGTAAGTAATGCTTTATTATAATATTGAATTGCCTCTTTATAATTGCCTTTTTGTTCATATGCATTTCCTAACCCATTGTAACAATTAACCGTATTTAAATTATCACCCAGTTCAGCGGTTGATTTTAAAGCTTTTGAATAATAGCTAAGTGCTTCATTAAATTTCTGTTGAGCAATATAAGCATCACCAATATAAATAAGACACAAGTTAACTCCTTGCTTATCTTTGATCTCTTCCCTTAATTTTAAAGACTTTAAATTATAAGCCAAAGCAGCCTGATAGTTTTTTTCGAGTATACATACATTGGCCATATAATTATAGATCAGAGCTTCTCCGGCTTTGTCACCAAGCTTAATTTTTAATTTTAAGGCTTTTTCTTTATACTTTACAGCTTCTTTGAATTTTCCCATATCATAAAACACGCTCCCGATATTCAGATAGGAGAATGAAATGCCGAGATCATCTTTGATCTCTTCTTTCAGTTGGAGTGATTTGAAGAAATAATTTAATGCCTGGGAATAATCACCAATATAATAGTAGGTCACACCGATATTATTATATGAACTTGCCATTCCTATTTTATCTCCGGTTTCTTCTCTTATTTTTGCAGCTTTTAGCGTATATTGAATGGCTTCGGAATATTTTCCCTGATTATTTTTTACATTTCCGATGTTGTGAACGCAGGCACTCTCGCCTTTTTTGTTTTTTGTATCACGAAAAATTTTTAATCCTTTAAAAAAATTGTTAAGTGCTTCATCAAAATTACTTTTGCCGGTGTTTGTTAAACCCATATTGTAATAAGCATTGGCAATTCCTTTCTTGAATTTAAGTTTTTGAGAAATGGTCATCATTTCCGGCCAATAATTTTGTATGATGAGAACATTATTTGTCTCTCTGACATAGGCATTGCAAACCGAAATGAGCAGATTCACTTTTGTGGTATCTTCTGCTGTATGGAGTTGTAGTTCTTTTTTTAAACTATCTATAGTTGGAGTTTGGGCAGTGACAGAAAAGGAAATGAACATGCACCCTGATATCAGAAGTAATAATTTTGCAGGATGTGAGAAACTCATTTATCTTACCTATTTATGATGCACCGGGATATGACGATTGTTATACTAAAAAGCCTGTAAAGTGGTTACTTAAAATAATTGGATCATTTTCTTTTGGCTTTTATAAAACCTTTTTATTTTCTTTTCGT
>CAZMRM010000348.1:0-4385 GCA_964568515.1 uncultured Chitinophaga sp.
TCCTTTAACAGTAGCATTCCAATTTTTAAAAACCAAATTAAACTTAGTACAATGAGCGTTGTTAATAACCGAACACAGAGATATACCATTATCAATGGTAATTTTAATAATCGAAAAAACATTACGACGGAGACCCTTTCACTTATTCTAACTGCCAATGTTATTCTTTATGATGAATACATTAATGTTGATTTTTTGAAAGAACTTCCAATACGTCCATCCTGTTTGTTTGAAATCAGCTTGAATGAATATTACGAGGAAAGAACAAAATACATTAATCAATTGGTCATTCAACTCTCCCACAAATATGGGCACGTTGTTCAACTGAAGGGGCTCAATCATTTATTTTTTGAGGATTTTTACCCTTCCCTGAAATACATACGGTCGTTTAATATCGCAACGAAAACGGTTAACCTTAATTTTACAATCCCCGAATTGGTATTGAATTAAAATTTTTAATTGTTTGCAAAATCTATAGATTAAGTATATATTTGTATTAATTTTTTCATGGTAGTTTCTTTATAAGGCAATCACAATGCGGGTTACTGTTTCTTTTTCATAAATCGTTTTGTTAGTTAGTTATAACGGTAACGATGTATTCGTGATTGTCCTATAAGGGGCTTAAACCAAAGCCTGCAATGGCTCAAGTATTTTAAATTCTAGCTCATTCCGGGTTGGTTGTCTATTATCAGTTGCTATTAGATAGCGGTCGCATCTGATGAGGTACGGCCACCTGGTTGAGTTCGAATTTTTTTTAGAAGATATGGAATTATTTACGCCCGGACAATTTATTCAATAATGCCGTTGACATACTATCCGTTGAAATACCGTAACCGGTTACCAGAATTCCTTTAATCCCATTTTTTGATTCGATTGCATAAACGGAGGCTTCATCTGCAGGATCTGTATTTCCTTCATAACGATATATATCCACAATTTCGAAATCGTCCACATCAAATTTTCCGTTATTGCAAACAATACAGTTTTCTTCCAGGTTAAAATCAGTGATAAATCCCTGTTTTCTGAGCTTTTCAATAGCTTCTGAAACAGGTGCATAGTGAAGTTTACGTTCCATGGTTCATTTATTAAAATTGTTCCTTTTAACTTAATCCAATAAAATTTCCACATCCTCCTTTAATACACTCTTATACAGGCGTTCATACATGGGTAATATTTTGGAAATATCAAATTTTTTGGCTTGCTCATAGGCATTATTTTTGAAACGATTTAACGTTTCATCGTCCTTTAATATGGTAATTGCATTTTTGGCCATATCATCCACATCACCCACATCACTCATAAACCCGGAAAAACCATGAATGTTTACTTCGGGTATACCTCCTGTATTCGTTGAAATAACAGGAACATGACTCGCCATCGCTTCCAGTGCTGCCAAACCAAAACTTTCGGTTTGAGAAGGTAATATGAACAGATCCGCTACGGATAAAATTTGTTCAGGATTTACAACTTTACCCAATGAACGGATATCGTTGCAAGTGTCCAGCTCTCTGCACAATCTTTCAATATTCGACTTTTCGGGGCCATCACCAATCAGAATAAGCTTGGAAGGAACCTGCTTTCTTACTTTATCAAAAACACGTAATACATCTTCTACACGTTTTACTTTTCTGAAATTGGATACATGTATCAACAAACGCTCACCATTTGGAGCATATGTTTTTTTGGGACATTTTTGAGAGGGAATATTGTATTCTTCAAGTGAAATAAAATTAGGGATCACCTGTATGTTATTATAAATATCCCTGAAATTTATGAATGTATCTTTCTTCAGGCTTTCAGAAACAGCTGTTACCGCATCACTTTGATTAATCGCAAAGGTAATGACCGGTTCAAAAGAAGGATCTTTTCCTACCAGCGTAATGTCTGTTCCATGCAAGGTCGTAATAAATGGAATGTGTATACCCTGGGAAGCGAGAATCTGTTTGGCCATATAGGCGGCTGATGCATGGGGTATGGCATAATGCACATGAAGCAGATCCAATTTTTCATATTTTACCACATCCACCAGCTTACTGGATAATACCAATTCATAAGGTTGATAATCAAACAAGGGGTAATCGGAAACAGATACCTCATGATAAAATAAATTTCCGGAAAAAAAATCCAGGCGTACCGGTTGACTATAGGTGATAAAATGAACCTGATGGCCTTTTAGTGCAAGCGCTTTCCCAAGTTCTGTCGCCACCACTCCGCTTCCTCCAAAGGTAGGATAACAAACAATTCCTATTTTCATATTCGTTTTAGTTTAAAACAAATTTACGAATTGTTTGTAAGGAAAATTTATTTTAGTGCTTCATAAATAATTTCCTGGATTTTTGTACGGATACCCGATTTTGCCAGCTTGTTCTGATCCGAATCAGGGTAGACCCTGTTCGACAAAAAAACATATACCGTCTGATTCATTGGATCTGCCCAGGCCATGGTTCCTGTAAAACCTGTATGACCGAAACTTTCACTGGAAACACAGGAGCACACCGGACTTTCTTTAACAGGATTGGTTTCCGGTTTATCAAAACCTACTCCTCTTCTATTGTCCTGATATTGGCATTGTGTACATTGAGAGATTGTTACAGAGTCAATATACCGCACACCACCATACTCACCTTTATTAAGAAACAATTGCATCATCACTGCTACGTCATTGGCATTGGAAAAAATACCGGCATGACCTGCAACGCCACCTAGCATTGCAGCTCCCGGATCATGCACGTCGCCGTGCAATAACTGTTTCCGGAATTTTGCATCAAATTCCGTAGGTACAATCTGATCCATCTCAAAGCGTGCCATGGGCTTATATCCCATGGTGGGTAATCCCAATGGAGCATAAAAAGAGTTCCAGGTATACACGTTCATTGCTGCTTCTGCCTGTTTTTCAACAATTTTTTTTAAGAGGTAGTAACCCAAATCACTGTATAAGTATTTTCCACGCTCTTTTATTGGCGACTCAATGATCTGTTTATAGATAGTATCCTCATAATTATTGTTGATGTATAAATCACCCGCTACCCGTTTTCTATACATTTCATTCGGAGTTCTATTATAAATGCCGGGTTTGTAAGAGCCATCCTTATTTACGGTTTTGGTCCAGAATGCGATCCAATCACGAAATCCAGCCTGATGTGTCAACATTTCTCTTACTGATACATCCTGTTTATTGGTTCCATTTAACTCCGGCAAATAATCACTTAAGCGATTATCAAGTGCTAATTTTTTCTGATCCATCAGGCGCATAACAGTAGCCGTTGAGGATACGATTTTTGTAATGGATGCAATATCATACAGATCATTGTCCTTTACTGTTATCTTATTTTCATACGTGTGAAATCCAAATGATTTCCGGTAAATCACTTTTTCATCTTTTGTCACAACAATCTGACATCCGGGATACACTTTTTCCTTTACTCCCCATAATGCAATGCTATCAATGCGTAAGAATTTTTTAGAGTCGACCCCTACTTCTTCAGGGATAGTATATTTAAAGCGAATGGCTTTTGTTTCCAAGCCCATCCCTGCTTTAAAATCGGTTGTTGGTGATACCGGCAACTTTCCTTTTGCCCCAATACCACCAAAGATCAGTTGCGCCGAATAGCTTGCACTCAGATCGTTATCTTCATAACTCATAATAATACCTTCTGCCAATTCCAAACTATCCATTTTTGCAAGAATATAAGGATTAGCTGAGATGTTAATGATCACACGGCTTTGCTTCATTACCTCCTTCAGCATATTCATGACTTCCGGTGTGAGGCCAAAATTTTTATCCGGTCTGTTGTTCGTATTATTAATTTGCACAAGTACCAGGTTATAATTTTTTAAAGCTTCCAAAACCGTATCGAACACTATTTTTTTTGCGTCTTTATCAATTCCATAATGCTTGACCGGTGCATAATTGGAAAGTGTTTTCTGGAAAACATTTAACTCCTTGTATCCTAATGATAGCGAAGCAATTTTTAAGGAATCCAGCTTTTGAAGAGGAATGATCTCATTTTTATTCTGAAGAAGGGTAAGAGATGCTTCTGTTAATTTTCTATTGATCAGATCAGTATGTGGTGTATTCAGGTCCTCTGTTAAGTTTTCAATTTTAATTTTTGAATACCGGTTCAGCCCTGCCCATTGTTTTGCCAGCAATACTTTCATGCAGCGTTTATCAATGTCTTCCTGTGTGATCTCTCCGCGTCGGATAGCAGCTTTTATTTCTGTTATACCAACAGGAACATCTTCAGGAAAAAGTAATACATCATTTCCTGCCACCAATGCTTTTGCACTTACCTCTCCGGGTTTATAAAATTTGCTTACTCCTTTCATATTCAAAGCATCTGTAAAAACAAGACCTTTAAAACCGAGTGTATCTTTCAATAAACCGG
>CAZMRM010000349.1:0-1462 GCA_964568515.1 uncultured Chitinophaga sp.
TTAGGATCATGTCTCATGCTGCCACACTGGACCTGGATCAGTTTGAAGATGCAGTATTTTATGATAAGCTGGAACGTGCGCGTCAACAAACCGTTGGTCGTACCATCTTGCTTTCCCAGGTGCTAAGCCAGGTACAGGACATTATTACGGTCGTCTTTCTTGCCGGAGGTTTGCTGGCTTTTAATCCCTGGCTTATTTTACTTTTACTGGTCGCCATTCTTCCTGCTGTATGGGGGGAATCGTACTTTAATGACAAGACGTACGCAATGACACGCCGGCAAACGCCACAAAGGCGTGAGCTGGATTATTTGCGCTTTTTGGGAGCAAGTGATGAAACTGCCAAAGAAATTAAACTGTTTCATTTATCCGATTTCATCATCAACCGCTTTAAAACACTGGCCGATAAATTTTATGAAGACAACCGGCGCATCGCTTTGCAACGTTCCTTATGGGGTACCTTCTTTGCACTACTCGGCAGCGCCAGTTATTATGGTGCTTATGTCTATATCATTGCCGATACTATTAACGGACACAGCAGTATTGGTGAACTCACCTTTTTAGCCGGTTCTTTCCGCCAATTGCGCACCTTGCTCGAATATATCCTAACACGCATTACCACCATTGCACAAGGCGCTATTTATCTGAGCGATTTCTTCGATTTTTTTGAGATGAAACCACGCATCCACAATCCAAAGCAACCACGCCCTTTTCCGAATCCCATACAAAAAGGATTTACATTTGAAAATGTAGGGTTCCGGTATTTGAATTCGGAACGCTGGGCCAACCGTCATTTAAACTTCACCCTGCATCCTGCTGAAAAACTGGCACTGGCAGGTGAAAATGGATCAGGAAAAACAACACTGGTAAAATTACTGTGCCGCTTGTATGATCCTACTGAAGGACGCATTCTGCTGGATGGACATGACCTCAGAGAATACGACCTCAATGAATTACGCACCAATACCGGTATTATTTTCCAGGATTTTTTACGATATCAAATGACCTTTTCCAAAAACATTGCTACCGGAAAAATTGATGAAACAGAAAATGAAGCGCTCATAAAAAAAGCAGCACATCAAAGCTTGGCTGATGAACTTGCTAAAAAATTACCAAAAGGATATGAACAGATACTGGGCAAACGTTTTTCAGAAGGCGTTGAACTTAGTGGTGGCGAGTGGCAAAAGGTAGCTATTGCACGTGCTTATATGCGGGAAGCACAGCTGCTGATTTTAGATGAACCGACTTCTGCATTGGATGCACGTGCAGAATATGAAGTGTTTCAACGTTTCACCGAATTAACCAAAGGTAAAATGGCAGTGCTGATTTCCCATCGTTTTTCTACCGTACGCATGGCCGATCGTATACTGGTTCTTGACAAAGGTGAGTTAATGGAAATTGGCAGTCATGAAGAACTGCTTGCCAAAGACGGACGTTACAGCGAATTATTTCGCTTACAGGCCAT
>CAZMRM010000349.1:1472-2017 GCA_964568515.1 uncultured Chitinophaga sp.
TTTCTTTTTATTAAAAACATTTTCTCTTTTTTAACTAAACAGCAGGAAAGTCACCTTTCCACCGGTTTGATCATCAATACTTTTTTAAGTAATTTCAATATTGCGAAAGCCATTTGCTGCAATTATAAGCAGTATTAACGTAAATAATAGCCTATTTCAATACATTAAAAATGGAACTCCGCTTCACTGGATTGGCATACACCAAAAGCTGAAAATGCCACCTTAATTCTCTTCCGTCACTGAAAAGGCAGATTGCAAAGAAACAGCTTCTGATAAACCAAACTCTTCTTTTATGAATTGCAAATAACGATAAAGCTCTTCTTTATTCACAACAGGAAAAAAATCGGAAATACAACAAAAGGTATTTTTGTAATCGATGCTGATCATGTCTTTGTTCAGCTTATATTCTATGTTATTGAATTGTTGGGCATACACTTTAAATTCATGGAAGTTAAAAATGATACAAATCCCTTCCGGCCAATAGTCGACATACTTTTTGAGCGTATTGTATTTCATCTCATATTGACGCAGATGCTTTGAAAACA
>CAZMRM010000349.1:2027-4371 GCA_964568515.1 uncultured Chitinophaga sp.
AGGGGAAAACCTTGTAATGAAAAAACTGGAAAATGTTTTCAATAATTACAAAGGCTATTTTTCCTTTTAATAAATTAACATTGAATCCATTTTTCTTTTTAAAATTACATTTCTCACAAAATTTTTCATCATTACTCGTTTCAAATAGCGTATAGCATTTAAAACAGGATACTTTTTTTAAGCTCATTTCATAACACTGAATAATAAGCTGTAAAGTTATGCATCCAATTCATTTATGCAACACCTTACAGCTAAAAGTAACACACAGTTTTAAAAATAGTCACTGCCATTTGTTTTATGTTACTTTTAAAACAAGGAAGGTAATAAGGTTCTATTACCCATCGTATGTTTATTAATTCCAGGATACTTTTCCATTTCTTACCTTTAAGCCGGATTCCATTTTATATTGCAGGCATAAGGTCTATTTAAATGATTCATCGCTTTTATTCAAAAAATTTTCATTCCATTTGTGAGCAGCTTTGTTCAAAAGATAAAGCGTTAAGAGAAATTATTTGTAAATACGGGTATCCTCCGATGTGGACAAGACCAAATACATTTGAAACATTGGTACACATCATATTGGAACAACAGGTATCCCTTGCCTCCGCACTGGCCACGTTAAATAAATTACGTGAAAAAATAAATGAAATTACACCACATAACATTTTATCCTTAACGGATGCTGAACTGAGGGATTGTTATTTCAGCCGTCAAAAAACCACTTATGCCAGAGGCCTTGCAAATGAGTTACTGAACGAAAAGTTGGATCTGAATGCATTTGAAAAAATGCCCGATGAAGAAATCCGGGTACGACTTACAAGCATTAAAGGAATTGGTAACTGGACCGTTGATGTTTACCTGATGTTTGTTTTGCAACGTTCGGATGTATTTCCAATCGGTGACCTTGCCGCTGTGAATGCATTAAAACGGATCAAAGAGTTACCCAAAGAAACAACAAGAGAGCAGGTAATAAAAATTGCTTCCCGCTGGAAACCAAACCGTACAATAGCCACGATGATCCTGTGGCATTATTATTTATCAACACCTAAAAAACACTTCTAAGCAAACAAAGCGCATGACAGTATTTATCATGCGCTTTGTATTTTTTTCTTGTTCAAAAATTATTTTACGATCAGCTTTTTATTAAAAACAGCTTCGCCGGATGTGACAGTAATAAAATAAACACCGGCACTCAGCTGACCAGATAACTGGATTTTAAATACATTTTCCCCATTATCCACAGCCGTCAGAACCTTTGAAAAATGGTTTGCTCCTTCTGCACTTGTTATGGTTATATTGATTTCAGATCCTTTTATGCCGGTGAATGCAAGTGTTATGTTTTCACCGTCAGTCGGGTTTGGATAAACAGAGAAATCAGATTCACCGCCATTCTTCAAGTTAACCTTCACCAGATTGGAGTAGCTGAACTTACCATCAAAATCTGTTTGTTTCAAACGATAATAGGAAACTCCCTTGTAAGGATACTTATCTTTTGTATCATATTTTAAAACAGAACTGCTGTTGCCTGCCCCATTTATCATTTCAACAAATTCAAAGTTGATCCCATCCCTGGATTTTTCGATCGTGAAATAGTCATTGTTCTTTTCACTGGCGGTTATCCATTTCAGATCTACTATTCCGTCAGCAGGTTTTGCATCAAATGATATCAATTCGATTGGCAATGGGTTTGTTCCGGCTAATGTATTCGCAAGTGCAAAACGGCTAAAGGAAGTAAAGCTGTTGGAAGTAATGCTTCCACTTACATTACCCGTGGCAGTACCGCCAATATTTGTCCATGAAGAACCGGAAGTGGGTGCCTTTACAATTGCGAGGTTTGTATAATCGGAGACTGCATCATTGCTTCCGTAATACAGCCGGATGGTTGCACCGGTAAGGTCCGTACCCGTGCTGACTGTACCGGATGCGGTTACCGTTCTGTTAATATCCATATAATGTTGTTTGGAAACAGAGAGGATACCGCCTGGCAAGGCCCATCCCAATGCTTGTGCAGAAGCATTAAACAACTCCGCAGTATAGGTATAAGAAGTAGCCGTATTATGCGTAGGTGTTATCACAGCTGGTCTGTAATCGTCTGCTTTGCCTAAAGGCAAGTTAAGTGTGGATGTACCATTTTTTGCCATTACATAAGCCAGCGGGCCTCTGATATAACTTGTTGCATTTCCAATGGTTGTTGTGGCAAGTGTTGTTAATGTAAGAATATTGGTCGTTGTTGTATTTACACATCCCTTCGTAAGTGTGAGTGCGCCATTTACATTCACCGGCCTGTTCAGCATTATTCCTGTTGCATCATTATTACTGATGGTTAAATTATTAAATACCGTGG
>CAZMRM010000350.1:0-4322 GCA_964568515.1 uncultured Chitinophaga sp.
GCTCGGAATACTGATCGGCTGGTGCAGTTTACCGGATGGCATAAAAAAACAACATATTTTATGGACAGGATGCATCGCCGGAATAGGATTCACAATGTCCATATTCATTACTTTACTGGCATTTGAGGATGCCTCCATGATCGCTGCTTCCAAAGTGGCTATCATTTTGGCTTCTCTGCTATCCGGGAGCATAGGCTACCTTGGATTAAAATTTTCTTTGAACGCTGACCGGATCCAAAAAAATCTTGAATAATCAGGAGCAGTTAGGGCAACCCGTTACTCCGTAGTATCCAGGTCATCCCCGCCTGCATAAAAACAAAACGTTTTCGTCTGTCCGTGGGCAATTTTATTTTTGCCAGATGAACAGGATCAGCTCCGCTTCATAACCTTACAGGTATAGATTTTTCAGTAAAAAATATTATCGTAAAATTATTAGAATTTATGCCCGGGCTATGAGGAACAATCATTTCCATTTTACTAGTGAGGAGCGAAGAAACTTGAGTACAGAAAAATATTCACTTTTTGTGAACTTTTAATAAAATATATCGTATATTTGCATGAAAGTAAACCTGATAAGTAAACACACCATTATAAAGTATGTTTTAAAAAATGCAAGCAGCAGGGCTCCTTTTGAAGATTGGTTAAGTAAGTTGAAGACGGCTAGTTGGGAAAAACCTGGAGATATAAAAAATACGTTTAAAACAGCGGATTTTTTAGGTAAAAGTTCTCATAGAATTGTTTTTGATATCGGAGGAAATAATTATCGCATGATTTGCAAATGTGCTTTTGGGGAAAATGAAGTTCATTTATTTGTATGCTGGATCGGAACTCATACACAGTATGATCAGATCTGCTCAAGAAATGAGCAATTTACCATAAGTATATATTAATTCTATAGAAATGGAAACATTAAAATATAAAGTGATCAATTCTGATAAACAATATAATAAATATTGTAAAATACTGGAAGATTTGGTATTCACCTCCTTTAAAACCAAATCAATTAAAGAAGAAATTGCCCTTTTAACCTTACTAATTGAAAAATGGGATGAGAAGCATAATGTATTCAAGGAATCAGACCCTATTGAGATTCTAAGGTCGTTAATGAAAGATCACAAAATGAAATCCTATCAATTGGCCGAACTTTTAAATGTTAGTGAAGGACTGGTTTCGGATATGTTGAATTATAAAAAAGGATTGTCCAAAGAAACAATTCGCCGGTTATCAGAACATTTTAAACTTAATCAAGAAGCTTTCAACAGACCTTATAAACTTAAATCCGGATACAGTGCTCAGGTTAGCAATGGATCCTATATAATCAAAGGGTTATAGCTGCATTAATGAAAATCAATTGTTATCATCCGGTTTAGTTTTTTTTTAAACTTGTAATTTCTGAACTGATACACCATAATCTTTAAATACTGTTTAACTTTCTGCAAATAAAAAATTGCTGAATAAATTATATGTTACTCATTGGTGTTAATGGATTTATCTACTATCGTTTTACCATCTTTAACTACTATTAACTGATATTGCTTTCGGGGCTCCAATATCAAGTCATAGTCCCTACCACTTCCGGTGACCTGAAAAACATCATCCGGAATTGGATTAATTTTTCCTTTTTTTAGTTCATCCGGTGTATAAACAGTCACTAAAAAATTGGTAGCAGTTGACACATCCATAAATTTTGAAAGCATATATCTTTTCCTTAGACCGTTTAATTCCAGCCAAGTTGGTCGATTTCTTATATGTGTACTTTTAGGGGAACCCACAACTAAATCAACTATTTTTTTTGACGCTATACCAAGGTCAGAGAGAAGGATTTCATGCAGAGGATTTTTTTCTTTGTCTATTATGACAAAAGGATAATCAGTAGTAGCATATTTTGAATAAAGTGGATCTTCTAAGTTTTTATTAATTCTTTCATTAAGAATTATTTGATCAATAACATAAACATTTTTATTCAGTAAATGTTGTAATATGTCCGCCATATGTCCATCATTTTTCCAGGCATGACCATACCCGCAGTAAATGAAAGCTTTAGTGATATTATTTTTCTTCATTTTCTCAAAAATCTTTATCCCTTGTTGAGCTTCCCTATTGCAATAGTCATCTTTAAAAAACTGAGAAAGTATATATTCATCAACCTCTATTGGCATCCATAACGAATCTTTTTTAGAAATCACATATTTTCTTTTGTCAATTGATATTGTATCCAAATCATTGTGTGATTTCTCATACGAATACAATTTAAGTCCAGCATCTTGCAGCTTATGTGAAACCTGCTTAAAGATATTTTCAGCAGTATAATATCCCCAATCTTCTATAGCATGGGTAGCTCCCCACGTTGAATCATTTATTACATACCCTAATGTTTCTAAAAAAACAGAATTGATTCCGGCGCTTTTTAAACTATCTATGATATTATAAAATACAGTTCTATTCACAGGAATATTATGACATTCGTTTAGTATAACAATATCATTTTTCTTGATTGCATCATAAATATAGGGATATGCGTTTCGTGATTCTAATTTTGTTTTTGGATCATTTAGGCTAACTGAATAAAGAACATTATTTTTTTCTTCTTCAATTAACGCCTGCTTATACATACCAATAAGGGCATATTCCTGACAAAGTTCATCGCTTCGTTCCGGATAATATTGTTTCTTATATTGAGCTTCTATAAATCTCTTTGGGCAAACCTGTGCTTGAATACAAAAAAAACAATAAAGAAATAAAATTGTTAAGACACCTTTTTTCATCTAAAATAATTTGAAATTGGTTTGTAAAAATTATTAAAATCAATATCAGGTTATTCCCTTGGACAGCGGTAATTGAATTACCTGGATGGTATCAGAAATCAAAATTGCTTTCTTTGTCAGTTCTATTGGTATTGCACCTTCACAATCACAAGTTGTTGTTTTTATAATTGATTTCGGTGGGTTAATTTTGGAATGATCAGCTTTCTGAGCAGTAATCATAATAAAACCTCCTAAAAATAAACAAATGAGTAAAAACTTTAAATAACTCATAATGACATATTTAACAACAGAATACAAATTGATTATACAATTAAATTACGCATCTCCTTAACCGATCTGTAGCCAATTTCATTTTTCCATTTTGCAATGTAAGGATTGTAATTACACATCCCGAACGTACTTAAAAATAAATCATCTATTCTATCCAAATCTCGCTATTAATTTTTTCTATTTGTTCATAATCAATTCTGAATTTTTCTTCATTTACTATAACGCCACATTCTACAAGTGTTCTATAGCCATCCTCATTTTCCCACTTTGATATATAGGGATTATAATTGCATTCTGTACTTCTGTACCAGCTGTTATCCTTACGTCGAATAGGAATAGATGCATCAACACACATATGCCTAAATTCACAATCTTTGCATACATCGATCATATCTTTATGGATAAACCAAAAGTCTTTGAACCCTTTACTATTAATAGCATCCTTTAATGTTATATTTTTTATATTTCCAAAACTACGTTCGTGTTCAGGACTGTTTTTAATATTTCCTACTGCATCTATACATAGCTTTCTGTTAAAATAAGTATTATACTTTTGAGATTCAGTAAAAGCAGAAATATTTAAAGCAAAATATTGCGAATAGATTATGGTTTTGTTTCTTACAGAAATATCCTCTTCCGTATAGAATAGTTTAACTTCAACATTATAATTTATAAGATTCTTAGGGGAATTATACATAACTATAGAACTCAATCTTGGTTGGATTTCAAACAAACGTTGTGATTCCTCTATTGTTATGGAAACATATGGCGTATGAATTATAACGGATTCCATGTTCGTATCATCAAATCGATATAAGAAATCCAGAATCTCTGGATAAGAAAACGGTTCCAGGAAATTAATTTGTAAATGTTTGCAAATCAATTTTTCTAATTGAGGAATGATAACTTCAAAAAAATTAGAAATATCATTAGTGTTATTGTAAAAATCAATTTGACTGTTAGTGACTGTTGAGTAATGATCCCATTGCAAATCAAAATCTGAAAATATACTTGCCGCTTTTTTGTCAATTAGCATACCCCATTCATCCTCAACCAATTCATCTAAATAATTTTTCAAATCGGATTCTATATTATCAATTGAAAGCTTGTTCTTACTTTTGGAAAGTAAATCAGAAAAAAAATTTGAAGTTAAAATGTATCTATACCTTTGTAAATCATAAATTGCAGTTCTGTTATAACCCTTAACAGGAACACAATTTGAAAATTGCATATATATGTTACTCATTGGTGTTAATGGATTTATCTACTATCGTTTTACCATCTTTA
>CAZMRM010000351.1:0-4307 GCA_964568515.1 uncultured Chitinophaga sp.
TGGAATTATTTAAAATCAAAAACAGAGACAACGTATGATATAAATGGAAACAATGGAGTTTCAGTAACCAGCAATTATTTTTATGATAATCCTGCGCATGCCCAGCTTACCCGGACAGAAGTCGTTAATGGCGACGGTACTACTTTTATCAGCCGCAACCGTTACCCGCATGATTATGCAGATGGCAGCAGTGATGTATATGCAACAGCCATTCGCGAAATGAAAAGCAACAACGTTCGCATGATCAATACCATTATTGAAAGCACTACCTCTGTTAAAAAAACGGGACAAAGCACTGAACTTGTTACCGGCGGAGAAATTGCAAAGTATAAACAGTATGCTCCCGGTCAATACCTGCCTGAACAGTTTTATATACTTGAAACACCAACTGCTCTTTCTAATTTTGTTGCTTCTTCTGTTACAAGCGGTCTTTTTAAAATGGATAGCCGTTATGTTCAACAAAGCGCCGTACTTTCTTATTCTCTTAATGGAAAACCCCTGGAACTTCAAAAAGTAAAAGATGTGAGCACAAGTATACTGTGGGATAGAAATTTTAATTTGCCACTTGCAGAGGTCAGAAATGCTTCTTCTACCGAAATAGAATACAACAGCTTTGAAGGAATTGAATCAACAGCATGGACAAACATAAACAGTAATAATGATGCTCACACCGGTGCCAAATCCAGCCTTATCCCGGCAAATACATTTGGGCCGACAAGAAACCTGATTATTGGCAGTAGCGGACAAAATAAAAAATATACATTTTCTGCCTGGGTTAAAACATCGGCCAATTTTCTTTCGGGAAAAGGTATACTGATATTGCATACTTTTAATGCAGCCAACAATACGGGAATTTATCCGAATGTGGGTGCAGCTTACAAAGCAGCATTTTTTGGCGCTACTAACAATACCTGGCAATATGTGCAGGTGGAGATTGACCTGACAGCTGTAAGACAATCCGCAGGCTTGAGCAATGCGATCAATCTGGGACTTGCTTTCTATATCTGGAATCAGGATACCAACAACTCCATACTGGTAGATGATTTCCGTTTATCTCCCTCGCAGTCAGCAATGCAAACACTGACCTATGATTACCTGGAACGTCCTCTTACAATCAGTGATCCGGCAGGCAGATTTCAGCGATTGGACTATGATGTGCTGAGCCGTTTGCGTACTGTCAGGGATCAGAATAATTTCATCCAACAGCTGCATGAATATTTTTATAAAAACAGTTCCACACCGAATTATATTAAAACCACTACTCCTTTAGTTCCGGTAAGCACTGTTGCGGATATTGGCAATTTAGCCGGCGATGCTAAAAAGGAAAGCTTTCAGTATATGGATGGCCTTGGAACCATTTCTCAAAACATAGAAAAAGAAGCTTCCGGCCTGAACGGGAGAGACATTGTTTTACCGGTTGCTTATGATGCATTGGGCAGACAAGTAAAAAAATATCTTCCTTTTGTTCCAAATCAAACAAGTGGTGCTTTTATAAGCAATGCCATAAGCGCTCAAAATACATTCTATACAAATGGTACTTACCGCATCCCTGCAACCAATTATGCCTATACGGAAAATCAGTTTGAGAATTCCCCACTTAACCGTATCCTAGAAAGTGCGGAAAGTGGTACAGAATGGAAGTTAAATGATCATCATACCATACGTTATACTTACGGCTGCAACACCTCCGGAACAGCTACGGAGCCGGCTATCCGCCTGTTTACATTAAGCGGTGCAAGCGAGGCTGCTTCCGGCACAACCTGGGCAGCAGGTTCACTCAATAAAAAAATAACCACGGATCCCGATAACAATAAGTCCATTGTATTTACGGATAAGTTGGGTCGTACCATTGCACAACTGAAAGAGTCCGCTACCAATACCTACCTCTGCACCTATTATGTGTACGATGATTTCGGAAATATTGCCGTAGTTATTCCTCCCAAAGCATTTAAACTGATGCAAACGGCAAATAATTATTCGACCGCAGCATTGAGTCAGGATCTGGTGTTCCGTTATGTATACGACTCACGCAAACGCCTTGTGGAAAAGAAAGTACCGGGTAGTGGCTGGGAGTATATTGTATACAATCCGATTGATCAGCCTGTGCTAACACAGACGGCCAATCAGCGGGCCGGCAATCAATGGAATTTTGTACGTTATGATGCGCTGGGAAGAATGGTATTATCCGGTACCTGGAATGCCAGCTTTACGCCATCCTATCAAAGCCGTACAGGTGCGCAAAATTACATCAATACCCTCCCAGGTGTCTGGTATGAAACAGAATCATCCCAAAATTTTTCTACGCAATTCGGATACAGCAATACTGTGTTTCCAACACAAAACATCAGCATTGATAATATTAATTACTATGATCATTATGATTATGACCGCAACGGTGTGGCCGATGTCAGCTATAACACGGCAGCTATTCCTGTTATTGATATATCCTGTTGCAATTATGATGCTGCAACCGGCACCACGCGCTGTACGCCTTTGTCCGACAATACGGTAACCAACACTTACAGCAGCCGGTTAAAAGGATTACTCACCGGAAACAGACGCAAAGTATTGGATGCAGCAAGTGGTGTACAATGGCTATACAATAATACGTTTTATGATGAATATGCACGCATCATTCAGCAACAAAACAATGATGTGCTTGCTGCTACAGACCTTACCAACTTCCATTATGATTTCAGGGGACGTGTGTTGTATAAACACCATATACATACTCAGTCCAATGGAATCAGCATACCCATTCTCAACAGCTATTTTTATGATAAGATGGACCGGTTGAAAGAGGAATGGCAAAAAAATAGTGCAGATGCTCCTGTTGTACTTTCCCGGAAAAAATACAACGAATTGGGACAGCTTGCAGAAAACGACCTGCATGCAACCAACCGTTGTGGTACTTTTCTGCAATCCATTGACTACAGCTACAATACGCGTGGCTGGCTAACGGGCATTAACAATCTCGCTTTCAGCAATCAGGGTGATGGCGCCGGTGCCAGCAACAATGATGTAAATGATTTATGGGCACTTGAACTTGCATACGTATCACCAACCTCTATATTGGGAACAGGCGGCCTTTATAACGGGAACATTACCGAAAAGCGCTGGAAATCGGCAACCGATAATATTGCCCGTTACTATTCCTACAGCTATGATAAACTTAGCCGCTTAACCAATGCAAAATATAGCGAACTGGTGGTAGCACCTTCCACCTTTGGTAACACCGACCGGTACAAAGAAGGAAATATCAGTTATGATGAAAATGGTAACATACTCGGTTTAACACGTAGCGGTTTTCGCAGCAACTCCACTTTTGGAACAATGGATCAACTTACCTATACTTATAGCGGCAACCGGTTGAATACAGTGGCAGAAGCGGCAACCATCCAGGGTTACAACGATTTTAAGGATCTGAACACCAGTGGCGCTGATTATTTTTATGATACGGATGGAAACCTGATACAGGATAAGAATAAGGGCATTACGATCATCTATAATCGTTTTAATTTACCCGAATTGATTACTTACAGCGGAAACAGAACCATACAATATACCTATGCCAGTGATGGAAGCAAATTACGCAAAAAGGTAAATAACAATGGCAGTGTTATCAATACCTGGTATTGCGGTAAATTTATATACACTGATGCGGGGCTTGAATCTTTTTTGACATCCGAAGGAAGAGCAGTGAACAATGGAAGTGCTATGCCCAAATACCGGTATGAATATCAGTACAAGGATCAGCTTGGTAATGTAAGCCTTGCTTTTTCTGATCTCAATAATAACGGAAGCATAGAAAAAACAAGCGAAGTTATTCAGCAAACTTCCTACTATCCTTTTGGAATGGATTTTTACGGAACCAACTATACACAGATTGGAGCAGTCAATAAATTTAAATTTAACGGAAAAGAGTTACAGGATGATTTTAGTTTAAATTTGTATGACTATGGTGCACGTTTTTATGATGTGCAGTTGGGAAGATGGCAGGTGGTGGATCCGATGGCGGAGAAAGGAACAAGATGGGGACCCTATTGTTATGCTTTAGATAACCCTGTAAGGTTCATTGATCCGGATGGTATGTGGCCTGCTCCGATTATAACAGGTCCCATTCAGATGGGCAGAACATTGTTAACTGCTGTAAAAATTATGAATGGTGGTTGGATTGTTTCTGATAAATTATTGGAAAGCCTCAAAGGAAAAGATAAATATATAAATGTGCCGGCAGGTGTTGAGATGAAAAATAGGAAAGGAGATGGAGTAGGAGATTCCAAAGACATCAACTATGTTAAAAAATC
>CAZMRM010000352.1:0-4288 GCA_964568515.1 uncultured Chitinophaga sp.
CCATTGGCACAAGTAATACATTTACCCGCTCTTACCGTGATCAGGCAAGACCGGCTAATGGTGGTAACGGAACATTGCTTCAGGCATCCTTAAATATCCCTACTTATTTACCGATTTTTGATGAGAACGGTGTTCCTCTTAAATGGGTAAACTTTGATAATATCGATGTACTGACCAGCAGGGTAAATCTATGGTCGACCAGTTATCATTACATTGGAAATGTATATGGTGATTATGAGATTTTAAAGAACCTTAAATTTCATTCCAGCTTCAGCATGGATTATAACAATTACGATGAAAGTGAATACTGGGATACGCGTACTATTTTAGGGGCCGCCGGTGGCAGAGGATCCAACAGTGTCACACAATCAAAACAATTGATCAATGAGCAAACACTGCACTACACAGAAAGAATTGGAAAACACGGGTTTGGGATCATCGTTGGAAATACGCTTCAAAGCAATGAAATAAAAAATATTGCTGCGACCGGAACAAACTTTCCAAACAATTCTTATACACAGGTATCTGCAGCAGCCAATCAAACTACCTCACAATTCAGGACCAATAATACATTGGCTTCCTTCTTTTCACGTATTGATTATAATCTTTCAAAAAAATATTTTGCGGAATTTACACTTCGTGCAGATGGTTCCTCAAAATTCGGAGCCAATCACAAGTGGGGTTACTTCCCTGCTGTTGGAGGTGCGTGGAGAATAAGCGAAGAACGTTTTATCAGCAATATCAAAGAAATAAGCAATCTGAAATTACGCGCCAGCTATGGTATTACCGGAAATCAAAGTGGCATCAACGACTTTGCAGCACAGGGGTTATGGACCTCCGGTTTCGGATATTCAGATAAAATTGGCAGTACACAATCTCCCGGTACCGCTCCTTTACAGGTGGAAAACCCTGATCTGAAATGGGAAAAAACCAAACAGTTAAGTGTGGGAATTGACCTTGGATTATGGAAAGACCGTATCAGTGCTGAATTTAATGTGTATAACAAATACACAACAGACCTCCTGTTGCAGGTTGCTGTTCCCGCTTCTTCCGGCTTTACTTCTTATTGGGCCAATTACGGAGAGGTAAGCAACAAAGGTTTTGAAGTGAACCTGTCCACTCTTAACATCAAATCCAACAGTTTTAGCTGGCGCACAGAATTCAATATTTCAAAAAATACGAATACAGTAGAAAAGATACCGGCACCCATTGCTTTTGCAGGCAGGGATCTGATACGGATACAGGAAGGTTATTCACTTTACTCCTATTATTTATACAACCAATTATATGTCGATCCTCAAACAGGAAATGCAGTATTTGAAGATCTGAACGGAGATGGAAAGATCACTGCTGATGACAGGCAGATCATGGGCAACACCCTTCCTACATTATTTGGCGGTCTTACCAATTCATTAAGTTATAAAGGTTTTGATCTGGGTATTTTCTTTACTTACTCCTATGGAAATAAAGTATGGAACCATAATCGTATGCTGGGAGAAACAGGTGGTACGCTGGATGCAAACAGGGTACTCCTGGCATCACAACTAGACCGATGGACAACTCCCGGTCAAATCACTGATACCCCAAAATTAACCGCTGAAAATTATTCCCGTCAGGAAAACAGCCGCTTTCTGGAGGATGGTTCCTTTATCCGCTTTCGTTCCTTAACACTTGGATATACATTGCCTCAAACGGTCAGCAAGAAAATAAAAATAGAAAAATTAAGAGTATATGTTATGGGGAGTAATCTGTTATTGTTTACAAAATACAAAGGCTCTGATCCGGAAACAAATATCGGTACAGGAAACATACAAGGTTATGATTATGGTACACCGCCACAACCGCGAAGCATACAGGTTGGTTTAAACCTTACACTTTAAATAAAAAAAAGAAAAGATGACATTGAATCCATTTTATAGAGTAATGAACAAACCGTCAGTTATTATAGTTTTATTTTCCATTGGTTGTTCATTCAGTTCCTGCAAAAAATATTTACAGGTAGAACCGGTGAATGCTATATCGGATGCCAATCCCATATATGATAAAGTTTCTGCAGAAACCGCTTTGAACGGTACATACAGGCAGCTTGGGCATTCAGGTTACTATGGAGAGAATTATGTAACACTTGGTTATTTCCCCAGTGGTGATGTAAAAAATTTAACAACCGGTGGTGCTGCCAACCTGGTTAATGTTAATTTCCGTGCCGATGATCCTGCTTTTAACAGTGCATGGGTGGCCATTTACAGTGCCATTAACCGGGCAAACAATATTATTGCCAGGGTACCGGCAATTAATGATCCTTTGCTTACCGATGCGTTAAAAGAGCAATATGTGGCAGAAGCCAAATTTATAAGAGCGCTCGCTTACTTTGATCTGGCCAGAGCTTTTGGAGGGGTGCAACTATTTTTAAGTCCGACCACCACACTTAACAATTTACCGCAGATCAAAAGAAGCAGTTTATCGGAAACATATGCACAGGTTGAGTCCGATTTAACACAGGCAGAAAATGCATTGCCCAATACGGTTAATCGGATACGTGCCACACGTCGCACCGTATGGGCCCTTCGTGCACGGCTGCATTTGTATAAAGGAGAATGGACATTGGCAGAACAGTATGCAACGCAATTGATAAACTTATCAGGTGATTATAGATTACTGAAACCCTATAATTCATGGTTTGCAAATAATGCAACCGGTACGGAAGAGTCCATCTTTGAAATCCAGTTCAGTGCACAAAACCCAAGCTCCCTGCGTGATCAGATGGGACACCCTGCTTCCAAACAAAGCGGAACCTACCGTTATGCACCTACCGATAAATATGTGGAACTGTTGAAAACAACAGCTGTTGCAGGCGGACGCAGAGCATTGATAGACAGTGTAAAGCAAGGAGGAACCACCTTGTGGTTCGGTGCCTTGTATTACCGCAATCCCTCTACCGACCCATCCTATGTTTTTCGTATTGCAGAGATGTATCTGATCCGTGCAGAAGCAAGGGCACATCTGAATAATATAGCCGGAGGGTTGGATGATCTGAATGCAATACGTGATCGTGCCGAAGTAGCGCCAGCTGCTGCTGCCAATCAGGATGAGCTATTACTGGCCATCGAAAATGAAAACCGGCTGGAATTTACCTGGGAAGCTCATCGTTGGTTTGATCTTGCCAGAACCGGGAGAGCAAAGCAGGTACTGGAAAACATCTCTCCTACTACGCATGTTGATACATGGGAAACTGTTTTTCCGATACCTGCAACTCAACTTCAGTTAGACACTAACCTGGAACAGAATCCGGGCTATTAAAAATTTTGAAAAATAAAACTATGGCTTTTTTAAAAAATCTATCCTATACCACTTCCAACTGGAAAAATTATGAAAAGATCCTGTTCCGTTTCTTTTTTATTTTCTTTCTGTTATTGATCATTCCATTGGATTGGAAATTTTACAAAACACTATTTTCCATTCATTGGCTGCATGTAAATTTTTATGAGTTATTTACACTCACGCATTATTTGCCGCAGTTTTCCAATCCAGGCTATGGCCCCTGGATAGCTGCGGCTATAGTAGCTGCCACCGGTGCTACTATCTGGCATTATCTGGAAAAAGATGCAACTAATTATGACATTCTGAATTACTGGCTTCGTGTGATCCTACGTTATCGCTTGGCAATAGGTATCATTGCCTATGGATTGATCAAGCTTTTTCCTCTGCAAATGCCTTTTCCTTCTCTCAGCAATCTGCATACGAATTATGGCGATTTTGCACCCTGGAAAATTTATTATCACACCATAGGCATAACACCCTGGTATGAATCTTTTTTAGGTGCTGTTGAAATTTTTACAGGTTTCCTTCTTTTTTTCAGGAGAACAACCACCTTTGGTGCAGGCATCATACTTGGCTTTGCCGGTAATGTACTGGCAGCCAATGTTTCCTACAATATGGGTGAACAGGTATATGGTTCTTTCCTTTTACTTATTGCCGCCTATCTTTTTGCGTATGATGTACCACGGCTTTATACTTTATTGATAAAAAGGCAAAAAGCAATAGCCAGCAAATTTCAACCTGTTTTTACAGAAAAACGGATTGTACAATTACGTCTTGCATTAAAATCGGCATTTGTAGTATTTATCCTGTTTCTTGGATTAAAAACATATGCCAATTACAGCAAGGCTCCTTATAAAATTCCCACAACTCCCGGATTAAGAAACAGCTATGGACTTTATGATGTAAGCGAATTTATATTCAACAACGACAGTTTACCTTATACACTTACAGACCCCAACCGCTGGCAAAA
>CAZMRM010000353.1:0-4286 GCA_964568515.1 uncultured Chitinophaga sp.
GGCCTGTAAACGTTTGGCATTACAAGGTCCATTGCCTTTGATCACATCAAAAAATTCATCCCAATTGATCGGGCCATGTTCATAGTGGCCCGTTTCCGAGTTGAACTTCATGTCTTTATCCGGTATGGTCAAACCAATAAAATCGGCTTGTGGAACAGTTCTGTCAATGAAGCGTTGACGGATATCATCATTGCTCTCCATTTTTACTTTCCATCTCATCAGTTGTTCGCTATTCGGAGACTGATCATCACTTGGTCCAAGCATCATAATAGCGGGCCACCACCAACGGTTCAATGCATCCTGTGCCAGCTCTTTTTGTTCAGGGCTGCCTTGTGCCAAACTCATCATGATCTCATACCCCTGGCGATTGTGAAAACTTTCTTCTTTACAGATACGAACCATCGCTCTGCTGTAGGGACCATATGACCCACGTGCCAGTGCTGTTTGATTCATGATGGCAGCACCATCTACCAGCCAACCGATTGCTCCGATATCTGCCCAGGTCAACGTAGGATAATTAAAAATGCTGGAATACTTTGCCTTTCCGGAATGTAGTTGTTCCAATAATTCTGCTCTGTCTATACCCAGTGTTTCTGTTGCACTGTACAGGTACAAACCATGTCCGGCTTCGTCCTGAACCTTTGCCAATAGAATAGCCTTACGACGCAGGCTGGGAGCACGGGTAATCCAGTTACCTTCCGGAAGCATTCCTACAATTTCGGAATGTGCATGCTGACTCATCATTCGAATCAACTGTTTACGGTATGCTTCAGGCATCCAGTCTTTTGGTTCTATTTTTTGTCCGGCAGCAATTTTTGCTTCAAAAGCTGCCAATTGTTTTGCATCTTCCATCGATTTGTTTTTTTAATGCTATCTAAATTTACTCATAAAAACCCAGTATGTCAAGGAGTTTAACCATTGTTAACCATTTGTTTCCGTGTCGGGATTTCAGGGTTTTCCTGTGATAAATAACCGGCTATAGTAAAACGTATGTCACTGTATGTATATTCATCTCCCAAAACACTTTTAATGGCCGATAACTGTAACGTATTCAGACTTTTTAAAACTGTTGTGATGCTGGCTATCTTGTCTTCTGTTACAAATGTATGAACAGGGATCAATCCTTTGGTCACAAAATAAGCCAAGTGTGTTTCAATGGTACCAACGGCCAGCGCTCTTATTTTAGCGATGTCTTCAATAGTATTCCCTTTCAGATATAATTGATAGCTTTCTTCTTTTGTATCCGTTTTAGGTTGTTTAACGGCTTCTGAAGAAACAGTTTTATTTTTTTCTTTTTTACGTGATGTGTTTGTTTTCTTCTCAGTAGCCATTCCAGCCGGTGAGTTCATTAGCTGATTCAATTGTTCTGTACGATGTACATCCGAATGAATTTTTCTGATCTCCTCTGCACTTATTTCTTTGTTGGCGAGTGTGGCTTCTACCAATAAGGTCGATTTTTTAATCAGCTTATGTTGTTCATGTATCAGATTTTCCAGAGCCAGTAACTCGGCAACATAGGTTTTGATTTTTTTCTCCGATTTTAAAATCTCAACATGACGAAAAATTTTATTACTGAATTGTTTGAATAACGGTGAAAAATAGGAAGCTGCTGCCTGAATCCGTTGACCCAGAAAATCCAGGTGTCCATCACTTTTTGTTTCAATGATTTGAATCACTTGTTGTTTGAATTTATCGGCAGTGGGTTTTAGTTCCTTCACTTCTTTTTCAAATCCTTTTGCCCAGCTATGGTATTTTTGTTTTACGGATTTATTTTCTGTTTTTACATAACTTTCAGAGTGCTCTTCAATTTTGTGAATAAAGGCAGCAAATTCAAAACTTTTGATGACATACTCTTTCAGAAAGCTATACGTTTCTTCCGTTAATAGCGTATTTAAATTCTGTTGCTCGGTTTGTGTCTTCGAATACAAAGCGATCTTTTCATCCGCCTGAATGCTATTGGTGCTGACAGAAGAAGTAAGTATGAGTCCTTTCAATGAGCGAAGCCTGGATAAGGCCACATACACCTGACCCGGTGCAAAGGCTTCTCCGATATCAATGATGGCCTTCTCGAATGTAAGCCCCTGGCTTTTATGAACGGTGATAGCCCATGCCAGTTTTAACGGATATTGCTGAAAGGTGCCGGCAATGGTTTCTTCAATTTCATTGGTGGCATCATTCAGTTTATACTTTATATTTTCCCAGTTATAAGGTGATACAGTGACAGCAGCAGAACCGTCATTGAATTTCACTTCAATGGCTTCTTTTTCAATTTTTGAAACATGACCTATTTTACCATTGAAAAATCGTTGTTGTCCGCTATTGTCATTTTTAACAAACATAACTTGTGCACCCGGTTTCAGTTCCAGTATTTTTTCAATGGGGTAAGCATACTCATTAAAATCGCCTTCTATTGTTGCTTCAAAGAAATGGGATCGACCATTCAATTGATTCAAAAATGCCTTGTTCAATTCAAATGCTTTGTAATTGTGTGTGGTTAAAGTAATATAACCATCTGTGGGTAAAGGTTTGAAGTTGGCCTTAAAATGAGTGTTCAACAATCCATAGTCCGCTTCTGTCATTTCATTGTTTCGCAGATGATTCAGCAGATTTACAAACTGTTCATCCTCCTGACGATAGATTTTATCCAGTTCGATATAAACAGGCTGATCTTTTTGAAGGACGATCGCATCAAAAAAATAGATGCTGTTGTAAAACGTTTTCAATATGTTCCATTCGTCCTCTTTTACAACAGGCGGTAACTGCAGCATGTCGCCGATGAATAAGACCTGTACTCCTCCAAACGGATGAGAATTTCTTCTCACATGGCGAAGTACCAAATCGATGGCATCCAGCAAATCGGCTCTTAACATACTTACTTCATCAATGATGAGCAGCTCCAGTTCACGCAGGAGTTTACGTTTACTGTCGTACATCTGTAAATTTTTAATGACAGAGAAAGCATCATTAAACTTGGTGTTCGCAGATAATTGTTGTGTTTGGTTGACCGGAAGGAAACTGCCGAAAGGTAATTGAAACAACGAATGAATGGTTGTACCACCGGCGTTGATAGCAGCAATACCGGTAGGTGCAACGATCAATGATTTTTTATACGTGTTCTTAACAAGTTTGCGTAGCAATGTTGTTTTACCGGTTCCTGCCTTACCGGTAAGAAAAACATTCTTTCGGGTATGGTTGATGAACCGTAAAACATAATGTGATGGATCGGGAAGAGGATTAGTTGTTTTGTCCATCCTTATTTATTTTAGGGGGAACAGGTCCACGTTTATAAATAATTAATCCGTTTAAAAAATTTCGGAGTAACTGATCACCGCATGATTTATAGTTGGGATGATCTGGTTTACGGTATAAAGCATTTAATTCACTTTTGCTGATATCGAAATCAGCAAGCTTTAGAATTTTTATAACGTCTTCGTCTCTTAGTTCAAGTGCAACACGAAGTTTTTTTAATATGTCATTATTTGTTAACATGCTTATGGTTCAATTAATTTTTGAACAAATTTACCCCTTTGTCACGGCCATTTACAAGGATTTAATTTTTATAATCTTTTTCTCTGTTTGAATGAAAGGATTATGATGACTTTTAATAGTTCAACAACCCTTTCAATGCTATAGTCACTTTTGATGCATTCGGCAGCATGGTTGCTTCCAATGTTGAATTCAATGGAATGGCCGGCAGATTTTCGGCACCGATGGTTTCAACCGGAGCATCCAGAAATTCAAAACAGAGTCTGGCAATACGGCCTGCAATGGCTTGTGCGAAGCCATTGTTACGAGGCTCTTCTGTTAATATCATACAGCGGCCATGTTTTTTTACAGAAGTCAGAATCGCTTCTTCATCCAGCGGATTGATTGTTCTCAGATCTACAATTTCAATCCGGCCCGGAAAATGGGCCCCTGCTGTTTTAGCCCAATACACACCCATACCATAGGTAATAATAGTGGCTGTGCTGTGTTCGGTAGAAGGATCGGCTTCCTGAACCATTCTTGCTTTTCCTAATGGAATAATATAATCTTCATCTGGTTCTATGGTCTTGGCATCTTCAGTACCTTTTATTTTGCTCCAGTACAAACCTTTATGTTCCAGCATGATCACCGGATTGGGATCATAATAAGCTGCTTTCATCAATCCTTTCAGATCGGCACCGGTTGAAGGATAACAGATTTTTATTCCCCGGATATTCGCAAGTACACTTTCTACACTGGATGAATGGTAAGGACCACCACTTCCGTATGCGCCAATGGGCACGCGAATGATACAGCTTACC
>CAZMRM010000354.1:0-902 GCA_964568515.1 uncultured Chitinophaga sp.
TTGGTATTCTATTTTATTTGGAAGAATTTCTATAAGGTCTTTAATATTTGAGTTGGATGTTGTCAGTGGAAAATTAGCATAAGAAGGAGTGATTACTGTTCCATTTTCATAAGCTCTGTTGATGTTAATGAAAGATGAATTAGTTGTTAAATTAATAGTTTTGTTCGTATTTGTATTGATCGCTTTAAAACTTTTCAAATTGGCCCGGGCATCCACTCCTATAAAATTTTCCAGAGATAAATCAAATTTAGCATCTTCCAAACCAATATTTCCGCCTATTCTGTTGAAAAAGTCGAGATCACTTTGAGTCGAAGGAATTTCGATGATGTTTTGTCCGAGATACCCTTTAGCATAACTAGGAACTATATCGGAAAAAGAATTGTCTACAATTAAACTGTCAAAAGGGGTAACAAGAACGGTATCTGCAGCTGCCGGACTTATAACAACTTGTAATGCCGTGTAGATAGTATTTACCTTTGATCCACTAACTCCGGTTAGGTTGATGTTATATCCGGATAAATCAAATTCTTCATAATACTCACCCGGATTGTTTCCCACTCTTGCGGGAACATCAATATTAACTGAGAAAGGAATTCCGTTAAATGTAGCACAAGGAATACTGTAAACAAAATGAATAGCTTCCCTCACCTTACTTTTGACTTTAAAAGATGCTTTTCCGGATTTAACTGTAAATGTTTTTAATTCCACACCCGATAACTGATATACCGTTTCAGAAGTGGGAGGAAGAGGAATGACCTGCCCCGGGTTTAAAATATAATTAAGAGGAATTGCATAAAAGGCACGAATACTGGTATCCGGCATGACGAATAAATTACCGATATCAAAGTTGTATATCTCTTTTTGATAGACAATTTCCAGGGTACTATCGGGATTTTCATGAA
>CAZMRM010000354.1:912-4282 GCA_964568515.1 uncultured Chitinophaga sp.
ATAATAGAATCAGGCAAAAGATTGTAAATATTAAAGGAGCCTTCTAAAAGAGGAGTAATAATTTCTGTATCCCAGGATGCCTTTTGCATTTCTTTTCTACAGGAAAAAAGTATAAAAGCCAAGCTAACCAATAATAAAGAGGTAAATAACTTATTGAAAGGTTTTTTAGGCATGAAAAAAAAATAAATGCTTGGTTCGTTAAAGTTAAGAAATAAAAGTCAATTCTTTCTTAAAATACCTTGTTTCTTGAGCAATTTTTGAAACCTATCCTAACATTAACCGTTAAGAGGCATTATGGAAATCAGGCGCTTATCTGTATCTTTGGTTTTAGTAACTACAACCATGTTTGTTTTGTCCTATATCTGGCATGGTGTTATCTTAAACGATTTTTATAGATTGGGACATCAGGAATCTAAAGTGATATTTCTTATCATTCTCGTTTACCTAATAATCGGATTTATAATCGTTAAGGTTGTCGAACGAAAACCACCCAAAAGGAGATATAAAAATGAGCGTTTAATGAATGGGATGCTTGTTGGAGGAATCTGCGGGATCTCGTTTTTTATAATATCTACTGTTTCCGGTTTTACACTTAATACAGGAACAGGAGTTAAGAACATGCTTGTTAACATTCTATGGCAAATAGTTGAACAGGGAGCCGGGGGAATAGCAGCAAGTTTTTCACTTCTTTTTGGAATCCCCCTCCTTTTAAAGCATTAGTACTTGTATTTATCCTTCCATAATTTTTTCAAAAAATCACGCATTTCCTTTTCCCGGGCATTATTTCCGGGTTCATAAAAAGTCATTCCGCTGATTTCCTTTGGGAGATACTCCTGACCGGAAAAATTATTTTCATAACTATGGGCATATTTATAATCGGTTCCATAGCCAATTTCCTTCATCAGTTTTGTTGGAGCATTTCTTAAATACAATGGTACAGGAAGGTCCCCGGTACGTTGTACAGCTTCTGAAGCTGCTGCGATCGCCAGGTAAGCAGCATTACTTTTTGCTGAAGCTGCCAGATAGGTAACCGCTTGTGAAAGAATAATCCGTGATTCAGGATTTCCAATTACATTCACTGCCTGGAAACAATTGGTTGCAATAACCAAAGCTGTAGGATTTGCATTTCCAATATCCTCTGATGCCAGTATAACCAATCTTCTTGCGATAAATAACGGATCTTCACCACCTTCGATCATTCTGGCAAGCCAATATACTGCAGCATTAGGATCACTTCCCCGTATGGATTTGATAAAAGCCGATATGATATCATAATGATTTTCTCCTGCTTTATCATAAGTGGCAATGTTTTGTTGTACAATATTATTCACTTTTTCATTGGTAATTTCAATGGTTGATCCGCCAATGGCGTTGACCACCAGTTCAAAAACATTTAAAAGTTTACGCCCATCTCCTCCTGAAAGCCTTAACAATGCTTCGTTTTCCAGGATCTGAATGTTTTTTGATTTTAGAATCAGATCCGTCTTTATTGCCCAATCAAGCATTTCAATTAAATCCTCCTTATCAAGGTGTTTTAGGATATAAACCTGACAACGGGATAATAAGGCAGAAATAACTTCAAATGAAGGGTTCTCCGTGGTTGCTCCAATTAGTGTCACAACTCCTTTTTCTACAGCGCCTAGTAATGAATCTTGTTGTGATTTGCTAAAACGGTGTATCTCATCAATGAATAGAATAGGATTACTTTGAGCAAACATCCCTGTATTCTTTGATTTATCAATGACATCACGAATATCCTTTACTCCTGAATTGATTGCACTCAATGCATAAAAAGGACGCTTCAACTGATGTGCGATAATATTGGCCAAGGTAGTTTTACCAACTCCAGGAGGTCCCCACAAAATGATAGAAGGCAAAATATTGGATTCAATAGCATTTCTTAAAATAGCACCTTCACCCACAATGTGCTTTTGGCCAATGTAGTTATCAAGGCTGGTGGGCCGCATCCGTTCTGCCAGTGGGGCTATACTCATTTGTTTTTCTCCTTACTTCATGCCGGTATTGATCCAGCATTCTATTTTTTTAATTGTAAAATCATCCAGTTTATCAGCTCTTGCTGGCATATGAGAATAATAACCATCCCATTTGATTGACCCAAGCAGTGAGCCATTGTTTGCCGATCGCATAATATCATCCAGATCTCTAAAATCGTACCCTCCTGCTGATTGTTCCCCATGACACAGATTACAATTTTTTTCAAGTATTGGCTGAATATCCAATTGATAAACGGGGATTTGGCTACTACAGTCAATTTTAGGTGGAGTCTTGGTAACAGTCGTTTCAGCTGGTTGAGTCGTCTTACAGCTATAGATTGCAAGAATAATAATAAAAAGTGTCAATAATTGTGGGTTTCTTGTTATCATGTTTGAAAATTAAATACAAATTTAGTAAAGAGGGACAGTTAAGTTAAATAAAAAAATCATTGGAGTTAAGAAACGGGCATCTTGTGTTTCCAACGTCTATGGCTCCAGAGCCAATATTGCGGAATGGCTTTTATATCTTTTTCAAGTAAAAGAGTAATTTTTTCTGTTATTTCCCCATGAGGAAGTTCTTTAGGATTGTCAGTCACATCAAAAAATTCAAAACTGTAATATCCTCTTTTTTCTTTATTAATACGGCCATATACAACAGGATAATTATACTCTTTTGCATATTTTTCTGTTCCAAAAAGAACTGCCGTATCCTGATTAAGAAATTTCATCCAGTGTGCACTTTTCGGATTGGAAGGTGATTGATCGATGGCAAAAATAGTGGCGGTTAAATGGCTGATTTCTTCCTCGAAAACCTGCTTGACAATTTTAGTGGAAATCATATACAATCCATATTTACTCCTTGTTTTTCGCATTTTTTCATCGAAATAAACGTTGCTCAGGGGTTTGTAAATTCCGATCGCCTTGTGTTTAATTAATCCGTTTATTGCTACAGCAAAGATTTCCCAGTTGTTATAATGCCCACCGGCTATAATGACACTGCGGTTCTGTTCGTAATATTTGTTTATCAGTTCAGGGTTTTTACAGGTTACTCTTTTTAAAACCTCTGCTTCTGAAATGGTAAATGTTTTGAGGCTTTCCAGAATCAGATCACAAAAATGTTTGTAGAAGTTTTTGCAAATTTTTAATTGTTCTGATTTGGACAGTTCAGGAAAGGAACGTTGAATATTTCCTAAAACAATTTTTTTACGATACCCCATTATATGGTAAAAGAGGAGGAACAAAAAATCTGAAAGTGCGTATAAAACAGGAAATGGTAACAATGAAATTGGAATTATTACCAGATAATAAAGTAAAATGCTAAAAAACATCATAAAAACCGATTTGGTACAGAAAAAATTTTATAAAACAAAGATAAA
>CAZMRM010000355.1:0-4266 GCA_964568515.1 uncultured Chitinophaga sp.
GACTTATTGGTTGATAAAGAAACCCAGCAACGTGTATGGATCTTACGTAAGCATTTGTCCGATATGACTCCTGTAGAGGCAATGGAATTCATGAGGGACCGTATGAAAAACACACAAACAAACGAAGAATTTCTTATTTCAATGAACGGTTAATGCCAGTTATGAGTTAAAATCTTTAACCAGAATAAGTTCAATAGTTAACGATCGATATTCATGAAAACCTCATTACATGTTACACTGGGAGTTGCTGCCGGCCTGATCAATTGTATTGCCTGGTATACATTATCCAATTTATTCACTTACTATGAAGTAGCAAGAGTTGATCGTTACAGAATGCTGATAACGGTTGTTTTGCTTATAACAGGGGTATTTCTTAGTATATTTTTATCTAGAAAAAAAAACAAAGGGATCCTCGAATTCAAAACGGCTTTTAAAACAGGAATTGTATATGTTATAATGCTCGCTTTAATCTTGGCAATTTTCAATTATATTTATTATAAATTCATTGCGCCGGATGCGATTGATTTTTATATAAGTGAAGCAAAGAAACAAGTGCTTGATAATAAAGCTAAAATAGAGGATATGCCAAAATTTGAAGAAGCTGTCAGAAGCTACTTCAGTTCTTTTAAAATGTTTATGTCAACTGTGATGATTGGCGTTATTATTTCTTTAGTGGCCGCCGGATTATTGCACAAGAAAAGCAAACCTATACCTTTCAGAGAAAATTAAATTGTCCGAATGACTGTAAACTATAATATACTTTACTAAAAATGTGTGGCATTACAGGAATTCTAGTATTTAATGACAACGGTAAAAAATATTTAAACAGGATTCAAAAAGCCACACAGTCACTTGTTAACAGAGGACCAGATGGAGAGGGAGTATATACACATCACCATCTTGCTTTAGGTCATCGCCGACTGTCTATTATTGATACCAGCAATGCAGCCCATCAACCTTTTACTGATTTGGAAGGAAGGTACACGATTGTATTCAATGGTGAAATCTTTAATTATCAACATTTAAGAAAGCAATTAGAACACAAAGGTGTCCAATTCAAATCGCATAGTGATACCGAAGTACTACTCTATCTCTACATTGCTGATAAGGAAAAATGTTTGCAACAGTTAGATGGTGAATTTGCCTTTGCCATTTATGACAATAAAACAGAACAGCTGTTTTTAGCCCGTGATCGTTTTGGTATTAAGCCCGTTTATTTTTATTTGGATGAAGAACGTTTTGTTTTTGCATCGGAAATGAAAGCTTTACTGGCATTTGACATTCCACGAAACATTGATATTGCTGCCTTACAAACATACCTGCATTTAAATTATATACCCGGTCCCTACTCTATATTTGAAAAAATAAAAAAAGTGCCTGCCGGCAGTTATCTCCTCGTAAATCCTCAGGGTAAAGTTGAAGAGCAGAATTATTATTCTATTTCCAATTCTTACGATGCTACCCACTTAATGGATTATGAAAATTCAAAACAGGAACTAAAAAAATTATTAGAATATTCGGTGCATCAACGAATGATTGCTGATGTTCCCCTGGGTTCATTTTTAAGCGGTGGTATCGATTCTTCCATTATTACCGCCATTGCTTCTCAGCATACCAAACATTTGAATACATTTTCTATTGGTTACAAGGATGAACCCTTGTTTGATGAAACAAAATATGCAGACCTGCTTTCCAAAAAATATCATACGAATCATACGGTTTTTCAATTGACTCATGAAGATCTTTATGAAGATCTGCATAAAATGCTTGACTATCTGGATGAACCTTTCGCTGATTCTTCCGCACTTGCAGTAAATCTGTTAAGCATGCATACTAAAAAATATATAAAGGTGGCTTTATCAGGCGATGGCGCTGATGAATTATTTGCCGGTTATAACAAGCATGAAGCTGAAATAAGAGCAGCAAACAACGGGTTGAGAGCAAGGGTCGTAAAAGCAAGTTATCCTCTGCTAAAACGTCTTCCTAAATCACGGAACAGTATTACAGGGAATACTATACGAAAATTGCAAAAATTTTCCGAAGGGATGAATTTAAGCGCCAGTGAAAGATATTGGAGATGGGCAGGTTTTACCAATGATACCCTGGATGATGACTGCCTGCTTTTACAAACTTCGGCAGCATATCAAACCAGGAAAAAAGAAATTTTAAAGCATATATCACAGGATTACAATTCCATACTTTTAACAGACATGCAGCTGGTCCTTGAAAATGACATGCTGGTAAAGGTGGACCGGATGAGTATGAATCAAAGTCTGGAAGTCCGTGTTCCTTTTCTGGATCATAAAATCGTTGATTTTGCATTTACTTTACCTGTAAACTATAAAATTGATAGAGGACAGCGAAAGAAAATCTTACGTGATGCTTTTAAAAACATGTTACCTGATGAACTTTTTCATCGCAAAAAACAAGGATTTGAAGTACCTTTATTAACTTGGTTCAGAACTGATCTGAAATCGTTGATTACAGATGAGTTGCTTGGAGATCAATTTATTGAAGAACAGCAAATTTTTAAACCCGAAGCAATTAAAAAACTAAAGCGTCAACTGTTTTCCAATAGCCCCAATGATGCCATTGCAAAAATATGGGCACTTATTGTTTTTCAGTATTGGTATAAAAAATATATGCAGTAAGACTAAGCCTGGGACGTATTGTACATAATAAGATTTTATAAAAAGGTTTAAATAATACTATTGAAGCTGAGTATGATTACAGTAAATAAAAGGGTTACAGGCACTAAAAAACCGATCCGTATACTTCGTATTATTAACCGGTTTAATTTAGGAGGCCCCACTTATAACGTTGCTTATTTAAGCAAATATATTTCCGATGAATTTGAAACACTTTTGGTAGGTGGTGCAAAAGATGAAACAGAAGAGAGCTCAGATTTTATAGTACTCAGCCTTGGTTTAAAGCCCGTCATTATTGAAGAAATGATGCGCGAAATAAATTTAAAAAATGATCTGGCTGCCTACAAAAAAATCAAGAAAATAATACAGGATTTTCAACCCGATATTGTACATACACATGCTTCAAAATCCGGAACTATAGGCCGTATTGCAGCATACAACTGCAATGTTCCTGTTATTATTCACACATTTCATGGTCATGTATTCCATTCATATTTTGGAAAATTAAAGACGTTATTCTATAAAAATATAGAACGTTTTCTTGCTCGGAAATCAACAGCGATCATTGCGATCAGCGAAAAACAAAAGGATGAATTAACTAAAATTCATCGTATCTGTGACAGGAGTAAAGTGTTTGTTATCCCACTTGGATTTGATCTGAGTAAGTTTCAAACCGACCAGGAAACAAAACGAAAAGCTTTCAGACAACGGTATAATATTGACGATGATGAGCTTGTCATTTCTATTATTGGTCGTCTTGTGGCAATTAAGAATCATTCTTTATTTTTGGAAGGAATACATGCTGTTTCGAAGAAAACGACACAAAAAATAAGAGCCTTTATTGTGGGAGACGGAGAAGACAGGGATTTAATCGAATCCAAAATAAAGGAATTAAATCTTCCTTTTTCAGATGCGAACAAAGTTAATAAAAAAACGCTTATAACATTTACTTCCTGGATCAAGGATATAGATGTGGTATTAGCGGGAAGTGATATTATTACACTCACATCCTTTAATGAAGGCACTCCGGTAAGTCTGATTGAGGCGCAGGCGGCTAATAAACCTATCGTAACCACAAACGTCGGAGGCATAGAAAACGTTGTATTACCAAACATTACGGCACTTTTATGTGAAAATAATAATAAAGAACATTTTATTGATCAGTTATTTCTTCTCACAGAAGACAAGACACTACGACTCAAAATGGCGGAACATGGCTGGAAACATGTAAAAGAAAAATTTCATTACGACCGTCTGGTGAATGATATGGAGCAATTGTATAGAAAACTATTGACAGAGAAGTGATTATTACAATTTTTACCGCATTAAAGAATATTTTTTAACTTTGTCTCTTATCATGAAGTTTACTATGCAAAAATGGCTATTCTTTTTAGTATTAACTTTGTTTTTATCGAGTTGTAGCTGGTTAAATCCCAGCATTATGTTAAAAACAGAAAAAAATTTTAAATATGCTCAGAATCCTGATTCTACCAACGCAGCAGATTACAGGATTTCTCCCAATGATATCCTGGAATTCAGCTTATTTTCCAATGATGGGTTTAAATTGGTTGATCTTACCACAACAGGAAATAATACAACGAATCCGAATGCATACAGG
>CAZMRM010000356.1:0-4263 GCA_964568515.1 uncultured Chitinophaga sp.
AAACTTTTTCAGGTCATTCACGTCTACCCGATCCAAATCATCCAGATAGCCTATAACCGGCCAGCTGTAGGGGTGACCTTCAGGATATAAAGCCTGATTTACTTTTTCATTCCTTAATCCATAGGGTCTGTTTTCCCAATTCTGCTGGCGTTCATTTTTTACAGTGGCTCGTTGTATCTCAAATTTTGCTTGTGTAACCGAGTCAAGTAAATAACCCATCCGGTCAGATTCCAGCCAAAGTACTGTTTCCAGATAATTGGAAGGTACCATCTCGAAGTAGCGGGTTTGATCATTATCCGTTTGCCCGTCCAAAAAACCACCGGCAGCTGTTAAAATCTTAAAATGTTCATCATCTCCCACATGTTCGGATCCCTGGAACATCATGTGCTCAAAAAAATGAGCAAAACCGGAACGTCCCTCTTGTTCTCTCGCCGAACCAACATGATACGTTATCTGTACAAATACCGCAGGATCCGAATGATCTTCGTGAATAATTACAGTAAGTCCGTTGGGTAAGCGATATTTTTCGTAGGGAATAACCACTTCATTGCCCTTTTTTACCACTTTTTCAATTAATTTTGTTTGTGCCAGGGCTTGAATTGTAACAAATGAAGCCAATAGAAGGATGGATAGCTTTGATCTCATGTTTTTGAATAATTTTTCGAAACAAATATATTGTTTTGAAAAGCATGCAGCGAATATTTTACATCACGTTTTTCAACATACCGGTTATCCTTTTTACAAGCCTTTAATCCTTAATTCTGGTATCCGGTTCTCTTAAAATCGTCTTAAAAAACAATTTCAATTCCTAATAATTGCGTAACTTTGATGGTCTTTTAAAAGATCTTAATAATATATAAAATATAGTCCTATGTATCCAGAAAGTATAGTGTTGCCAATGAAAGCAGAATTAACTGCAGTTGGCTTTGAAGATTTGACCACTCCAGAAGCTGTTAACACAGCTATTAACAGCAAAGGAACAACTCTGGTAATGGTGAACTCCGTGTGCGGATGTGCTGCAGGAGCTGCACGACCAGGAGTTAAATTATCGCTTGCAGGCTCCAAACGCCCCGATAAAATTGCAACTGTTTTTGCAGGTTTTGATACAGAAGCGGTTGCTGAAGCACGTAAGCATTTTGCCCCCTATCCTCCTTCTTCACCCGCTATTGCCTTATTTAAAGATGGCAAACTTGTTCACTTTGTCGAACGTCATCATATTGAAGGACGCAGCGCCCAGATGATCGCAGATAACCTGCAAAGTGCTTTTGATGAATTTTGTTAGAAAAAAATTATAAAAAGCTCCTGTTAGTAATTAACAGGAGCTTTTTATTTTCCTTCCATCCACTGCAATTACCATTCATCTAGCTCGTTCAGCTTAAATCCATTCCTTTGAGTAAATAAAATGTTTTTATGTATATTTTTGTAAGATTAAATTTAACCATGTGATGAAGAACAATTTGATTTTTTTAAGTCTGCTATTTACTTCTCTTGTATATGCTCAAAAAAATAAACCAGATAACTGGCAAACACTGGACCCGCTAACTACCAAAGTAATGGGTACAGGTGCAGAGGAAGCTTATAAGGCTCTTGCCGGCAGAAAATCGCAAACCGTGATTGTTGGTGTTATTGATAGCGGTGTGGATCCCAATCATGAAGATTTAAAAGAGATTATCTGGACCAATCCGGGAGAAATTGCTGATAATGGTATTGATGATGATTACAATGGTTACATCGATGATGTACATGGATGGAATTTTATCGGTGGTCCCAATGGTGATATCGGAGATGAAGCAACAGAACTTGCACGCTTATATCAAAAATACAGTAAAAAATTTGCAACGGCCGATACCAATCATTTGCCCGCAGAACAACAAGCAGAATTTGTAGAATTCAGGAAAATCCGTACTGCATATGTGGCTGAAGAAACAGAGAAAGAACAGGAATTCATGTCATTACAGATCGTATACGGTTTTTTAATAAAAGTAAAAAAAGCCGCTAATGCTGAAACATTAAACAAACAGATCCTGAATGATTACAAACCTGAAAATCCATTGGAGGCTCAGTTAAAAAAAGCATTTAAGCTTGCCTTTACACTTGGAATGAAACCCAATGAGCTGGAATCGGAAGTAAAAGAAGGGATGGAAGCCCTGGACAAACAAATCAGACTAAACAAAATGAATGCTGATTCGATCCGCCAATACATTGTTGGAGACGATTTAAATAATCCGGCCGAAAGATACTATGGTAATAACCATGTACAAGGGCCTGATGCATTACATGGAACACATGTTTCAGGCATCATTGCTGCTATCAGAAACAATGGAAAAGGTATTAATGGTATTGCCAACAATGTTAAAATTATGATTGTGAGAGCCGTTCCAAATGGTGATGAACGGGATAAAGATGTTGCCAATGCCATACGCTATGCAGTTGACAATGGCGCACAAATCATTAATATGAGTTTTGGCAAATACTATTCTCCGGAAAAAAAAGTAGTGGATGAAGCCGTTAAATATGCACAATCCAAAAATGTATTATTGATACATGCTGCAGGTAATGAATCAAAAAATAAGGATGTGGAGGAAAACTATCCTTCCCGTAAATTATTATCCGGCGAAATTGCAAGTAACTGGATAGAAGTGGGTGCCAATACCTATAAAAAAGGGAAAACAGTTGCTGCTCCTTTTTCCAATTATGGACAACATACAGTTGATTTTTTTGCCCCAGGTGTCGAAATATACTCTACCATTCCGGATAATAAATACACCAATGAATCAGGAACATCCATGGCTGCCCCCAGTGCCACAGGTGCTGCAACACTGGTACTACAATACTTCCCTGAATTGAAAGCAGAAGAGTTAAAAACAATACTTTTAACAACGGTTGTTCCTTACAAAGGGAAGGTGAACGTACCAGGACTTACCAAAAAGAGATTGATTAAAAAATTAGGAAAAAAGCAGGTACGTAAAAAGTTCAGTACATTAAGCATTTCAGGCGGCTTTGTAAATGCCAATAATGCAGTAAAAGAATTGTTAAAGGAAAATAAATAATTTCAAAGACACGTAATTATTTTTATCTGTAAAAAAAATGACCGTTTTGACCATTCAAGTAAAACCATCATCATCAAAAGATGAAATTACAATGGATGAAAACGGCCATTTACTTGTTAAAATAAGAGAAAGGCCCATTGACGGCGCTGCCAATAAATACCTTATTCAGTTTTTATCGGACGCCTTCAACATCCGTAAAAACTGCATATCCCTCGAAAAAGGTAGTACCAGCCGTTTTAAAAAAATCAGTTTTGACATCGATCAAGAGATTTTAAACACAATCATTCAACGTTTCAAAAAATAAAACTCCTTTCCATACAGCGTTTCTTCTTAAGCATTATCTTTGTTACCTCAATTAATTGTTCAGGAATTCATGCAAAACTTAATGACTAAACTTACTGTTGTAACAATGCTGTCTTTTTATCTGATCAGCTGTACGGAAAATAAAAAAACGGAACCAACAGGTACGGAGTCCATAGCCCCTGAAAAATTTGTCGACGCACTTGAATATACCGTAGTGAATACCTTACCACATGATACTAATTCATTTACCGAAGGACTCGTTTATTACAACCAACAATTATTTGAAAGTACCGGTTCGCCTGAGAATATTCCCAGCACCAGATCTGTATTCGGACCTGTTGATCCCAAAAGCGGAAAAATTATCATTAAAGCGGAACTGGACAAACAACAATACTTCGGGGAAGGAATCGCATTTTTAAATGATAAAGTATATCAGCTAACTTACAAAAATAAAATCGGATTCATTTATGATGCTAAATCTTTTCAATCTCTTGGACGGTTCAGCTTTTCCAGTGAAGAAGGTTGGGGATTGACGACAGACGGAACTTCACTTATTATGAGTGATGGAAGTAATATACTTACTTATTTGGATGCAACTACTTTAAAACCTGTTAAAACATTGAATGTAAGAAATGCAGGCTACGCAGAAGATTACCTGAATGAATTGGAATACATCAATGGTTTTATCTATGCAAATGTCTGGACCAAAAATTACATTGTAAAGATAGATCCTTCGTCCGGAGATATTGCAGCTATTCTGGATTTATCAGTATTAATGGACAAAGCCAAAAAGAAATATGCCGCTTCCAATGTAGTCAACGGAATTGCATATGATCCTGTATCCGACAAAATAGTGGTAACCGGTAAACTATGGCCTGATATTTATGAAATCAGCTTTAAGCATTAGGCA
>CAZMRM010000357.1:0-4258 GCA_964568515.1 uncultured Chitinophaga sp.
GGTAAAACATTATACTTCTTAAGCAACCGTCCGGGCGGAGTTGGTGGTGCGGATATCTGGTATTCCACACTTCAAAATGATGGTAGTTGGGGAAAACCCGTGAACATGGGATCAAAAATAAATACACCCTGGAAGGAAGAATCTGTTTACATACATCCGGATGGTAAAACACTTTATTTTGGTTCAGACGGGCACGTTGGAATGGGTGGACTGGATCTGTATGTTGTGCGTAAAAATGAGGCCGGTGAATGGGGAGAACCTGTTAATTTAGGATATCCGATCAATACGTATGCAGATGAAAACAGTATCCTTATTAATGGTGCCGGTGATCTTGCTTATTTTGCATCTGCACGCAGTGGCGGTTTTGGTGGCTTGGACATGTATCAGTTTAACTTGTATGAAGCTGCCCGTCCCAGCCAGATTACGTATATGAAAGGAAAAGTATATGATGCAAGAACCAAACAATCCCTGGGTGCCCATTTTGAACTGATCGACCTGGAAACAACAAAGAGCATCATGTCATCCGATGCCAACCCCGGAAACGGGGAGTTCCTGGTTGTATTGCCGGTTGAAAAAAATTATGCGTTGAATGTGAGTCAGCCGGGCTATTTATTTTATTCAGAAAATTTCTCATTGAAAGAACTAAAGGATAAATCCAAACCATATCTCATGGATGTGCCTTTGCAACCCATTGATACGGGAAGTGTAGTGGAATTAAAAAATGTATTCTTCGAAACAGCGAAATTTGATTTGAAACCAGAGTCCAAAGTGGAGCTGGATAAACTGGTAAACTTTCTTACCGTTAATAAAACCATACGTATAGAACTGGATGGTCATACGGATAATGTTGGTGATAAAAAATCCAATCTGTTACTTTCTCAAAACCGTGCAAAGGCTGTATACGATTATCTGACCGTGCATGGAATTGATGCAACACGTCTTGCTTACAAAGGCTTTGGTGATACCAGGCCGAAAGTAAAAAATGATTCTGATACCAACAGGGCCATAAACAGAAGAACAGAGTTTAAGGTGACCGGGAAGTAAACGCTTTAAAGATGATTTAATGAAATTGATCTCATGTCTGATATTGCAACCGAATACATACTGGAAAATAGTCCTGTTTCTGAAATCACTTATTCGGAGCTCTTAAATCACAGCTCCGAATTAATTGATACCGGCAAGCGGAATTTTTTTGATGTACAGCCACAAGTCTTACAGGTTAATTTTGGTGTATTCTACAATCCTGCTTCTTCCTTTGATTTTCCGCTTGTTTCCGTTTCACAGATCAACGACTCACTTATCCTTTCCTGCTCTTGTAAAACACCAAAGAAAAAGCTGTGTGAACATCAGGCGCAGGTGCTGTACAATATCATTGACCGTTCCTATTTCTGTATTTTTTTTGATGAAAAACTCCGTCATCAAAAAATGAAAGAAGTCGCCAGGGAGTATGGATTGGAAAAAGAAAATAACCTGGACGAATACTTTGAATTGCAATATATTAACAGATCAATTTCAATTAAGCCCAAAATAAAAGGATTGATCCCTTTTACACAAAGCAACTTTGATCTTTTAAAAGAAGAACTGGTACCAAAAACAATAAAACCTGCTGAGCAAGTTGATCAAAAAAATAAAATGATTCTGGTGCTGAGGAAACACCGGCATTATGAACAATTAAACATAGAGCTGTATGAAGGCAATTCTACCAAAGAAGGAAAAATAAAAAATCCGCTTTCCCAGGTGGAGCCCATTTCACTTACCTGGAAAACGGAGCATATTGATCATGCAAAATTTTTTACGGCAGTAGGGAATTTTCAGAATAATTTTGATGCGGCACATACAGAAACAGATTTGCAGGCATTAAAACTCATTCTAAAGAATCCATTGAAACTGGATGTCTTTGTACATGACAAAAAAATTTCTGAAAATATCAATGCAAGTTCCATAATACCCATAGAACTTAGATGTTTAAACCCGGCCATTAAATTGTCTGTTTTTAAAAAACAACCCTTTTTTGAAATATCAGGTGAGCTTTTTATAAATGAAAAAGCACACACATTTAAATCATTAAGTATAAAACATCATTATTTTATACAAATGGGGGAAGTGTGGTACTTGGTTTCAAATATTCATTTGCTTCGTATCATTGAGTATTTTAAAACCAACAATGAAAAAATACTGGTCCATACTGATAAATTTGATGAATTTAAAAAGATGATTTTGGATCGTCTGGAAAACCTGGTGACTATCCATTACTCTTATATCAAATCAGCCACAAAGAAACAACTTGCACAAGGAGGATTCAATCAGGAACGGGAACGCATGATTTATCTTTCTCAAATAGAAAATTATGTATCCATCGTACCTGTTGTAAAATATGGCAATGTAGAGGTTCCTGTTTTCTCCAAGAAACAAATTTATGATGCGGATCAAAATGGAAATGTTTTTAAGATAGAACGTGACCTGGATCTCGAAGAACGATTCATTTCTATTCTTAGCAGACAACACCCCTATTTCGAAGATCAATTATATGAGGGCAACTATTTTTACCTGCACATTGATCGGTTTTTGAATGAAGATTGGTTCTTGGATGTATTTGAGGAATGGAAGAACCAACAAATTCAGGTATTAGGATTCAATGATATTAAAAAAAATAAACTAAACACCAACAAAGCAATTGTATCTGTTGGGGTAAGCAGTGGAATAGACTGGTTCAATGCAACCGTTAAAGTGAAGTTTGGACAACAAACCGCATCGCTGAAACAACTTCACAAAGCCATTAAAGACAAGAATAAATATGTTCAGCTGGATGATGGTACACTCGGCATTTTACCGACTGATTGGATGATTAAATTTGCCGGCTATTTCAGGGCAGGTGAAGTGATGGACGGGTTGATCAAAATCCCGAAAAGTAATTTTGCGGAAATGAATGAACTTTTTGAAAAGGAAGTTCTCAGTAAGGAAATTGTTCAGGAGCTGACACTCTATGAAACAAAACTTTCAAACCTTGAAAGCATTCCTGAGGTTCCTGTTCCGGTGGGGTTAAAGGCAACACTCAGGGATTATCAAAAACAGGGATTGGGCTGGTTGAACTTATTGGATGATTTTAACTTTGGAGGTTGTCTGGCGGATGATATGGGATTGGGTAAAACCATTCAGGTGATAGCCTTTATTCTTACACAGCGGGAAAAGCTTTTAAAAAATAAGAGCGATGGAAGTAAACAACATACTACTAATTTAATTGTTGTACCCACTTCACTGTTATTTAACTGGCAGCAGGAGGTTTTCAAGTTTGCTCCTTCTATAAAATTGTTTACCCATTATGGCTCAAACAGAATAAAAAGTAACAAACAGTTTGAGGAGCATGAGATTGTTCTCACTACTTATGGAATGATGTTGTCGGACATCAACTATCTGAAAGAATTTCGATTTGATTACATTTTTTTAGATGAATCGCAGGCCATTAAAAATCCGCAGTCGCAGCGATACAAAGCGGCCAGAATGCTGCAATCCCGTAATAAAATCGTATTGACCGGTACACCTGTTGAAAACAATACCTTTGATATTTACGGACAGCTTTCTTTTGCCTGTCCGGGATTATTGGGAAACAGATTATATTTTAAAGATACTTATGCATTGCCCATCGACCAGTTTCAGGATTCCAGAAGAGCTGCAGAACTTCAAAAAAAAATCAAACCATTTGTTTTAAGAAGAACAAAAAAAGAAGTGGCCAAAGAACTTCCGGAAAAAACAGAAATGGTTATTTATTGCGAAATGGGAGAGGAGCAGCGTAAAATTTACAATACCTGCGAAAAGGAGCTCCGTGATTTTATTGCAACAAAAAATGAAGATGAGATCACTACCAACAGCATGCATGTATTATCGGGACTTACCAAACTACGGCAAATTTGCAACGCGCCATCTTTATTAAAAGATGAAACTTATACGGGCGATTATTCTGCAAAAATGGAGGTATTAATGGAACAAATAGGAAATAAGTCGTCACAACATAAAATTTTGATTTTTTCCCAATTTGTCACGATGTTGGATCTCATTAAGAAAGAATTAGAAAAAGGAAACATTGCATTTGAATACCTTACCGGACAAACAAAAGACAGAGCCTCTAAAGTAAATGCCTTTCAAAGTCAGGAAGAGATCCGGGTGTTTCTGATCAGTCTGAAAGCAGGTGGTACAGGACTTAATTTAACGGAAGCCGATTATGTTTATCTTGTAGATCCCTGGTGGAACCCGGCTGTAGAGA
>CAZMRM010000358.1:0-4239 GCA_964568515.1 uncultured Chitinophaga sp.
GAGCGGCTTTGATATTATTTATGCTTTACAGGATGAAGATTTTGATAAAGCGAACCGGTTAAGGTCTATTCCGGTATGGCTGGGGAAAAAAGGAGCCTTGATATTGTCCAATGTACTTCATGTGATAAGTGCGGGATTTGTGATCCTGGCAGGTTTGTATGCACATTTCAATAGTTGGTACTGGATAGGTACCTGCATTTTCATCGGTATGCTGATCTATCAGCATACACTTGTAAAACCACATGACCTGAGTAAAGTAAACCTGGCATTTGCAACAACCAATGGTATTGCCAGTGTCCTGTTCTCTGTATTTGTTTTGATTGGTCTGTTTGTCTAAACAGTGATTTTCTAAAGAATATATAGCCATCAGGCAAGGCGAATTTCTTATTCTCTAAACTCAAATTATTTATCTACTCCCTAACATAATCTCATGGAATCTCTCAAACCATAAGATTAAACGTAGTTAAACAATCATTACCTGATGACTATAAACTCTTAAATACTTTCTTTAATCGGTTACTGTTAAAACATGCTCCTGATGAGCATCAACAAACTTGTTAAAGAAAATCAACTATAAAAAATTTATGAGGTAAAATCGAAATTTTATGAGGTAAAAATGCAATAATCCCCGCAACAAAACCGGGGTTCAACCATTATCAGGAAAGTGAAAAACATTTATAACTCCAATAAAAAACTGCTGCGGTGATTTAACCTTGTTACTCTTTAAATACTTTAAAGAAAATTTCCTCATAACTGCTGCCGAGCGGAATTTCGCGACCTGCCGTAAAAATGGTTTTATTACGTACTTGCTCTATCCTTTTTAATGGAACAATAAAAGAGCGGTGAACACGAATAAATTCATGTGCGGGAAGTTTGCTTAAGATGGTTTTCATCGTCATCCTTGGAACAAGCTTTTTCTGATCAGCAAGATATATTTGCAAATAATCGTCCAAGCCTTCAATGTACAGTATATCTGCTATTTTGATTTTGACAAGTGAGTAATCAACACGGATAAATAAGTATTCCTGGGCACTTTTTTCTTTTTGATGCGAGAACGCATGAAAATCTTTTGCTTTTTTGATGGCCTGCGCAAAACGATCCTGAGTAAAGGGTTTTAACAGGTAATCAATTGCATTCAAATTGAAGCCTTCAACAGCATATTCAACATGTGCTGTTGTAAAGATCACCATTGATACCTGCTCGATCTCTTTATAAAAATCCAGTCCCGATAAAGAAGGCATCTGAATATCCAGAAACAAAAGATCAACCGGATACTTTCGCAAATATTTCAGCGCTTCCTGTGGCTTTGTGAATGTCTTTAACAGAACCACTTCTTCCTGCTGGGCACAAAAATTTTCAATGACCTTAAGTGCCGGTGGTTCATCATCTATTGCAATTGCTGTTATCATTCTAATTGAATGTCTAAGTTCACACGAAATTCTTTCTGGGTATTTTCAACCTTTAAAGTATGTCTTCCCGGATAAATCATTTTTAACCGGTTGCTGGTATTCTTAATTCCCAGACCGCTTGCTAATACCTCTTTGTATACAATATTTACTTTCTTATTGAATACCATCAGTTTCAGTTCTGTTTCCAGAATATCAATTTCTATTTTAATGGATGAATCTTCTTCCGGGTTTACACCGTGTTTAAACGCATTTTCTATGAAAGAAATCAATATTAAAGGAGCCACTTTTTTGTGCTCCGAAATGCCTTTTACTTTATAATCAATAGTTAGGGTATAAGCAAAACGGCTTTTTTGAAGATCTATGTAATCGCTGATATATTCCAGCTCTTTTGATAAAGGTACAAGCTTTTCGCTGGATGCACTACTTATATAACGCATCATACCCGATAATTTAGTGATCCCGGCAGCTGTTTCCGGTGCATTTTCAACAATAGAGGATGAGTAAATACTATTGAGTGTATTGAACAAAAAATGAGGATTTATCTGGGCTTTCAGAAAGGAGAGTTCTGCATTCCGTTTCTCTTCCTCCGCCCTTTTCCACTTATTATTTACTTTCACTAATAAAGAAAAAATAAAGACCGAAAAAAACTTAAATAAACTTTGTCCCAGGTAATATGGAAAATATTTTCCATACAAAACATACGTGTTATCTGTAATGAGAATAGGTAAATATGCAACAATCGCATAGCTAACGATGTTAGAGACTATAAAACCCGTATATTTTTTCTTAAAATAAAATTGAGGAATGAAGATGAAAAAATTGACGTAGAAGAAAATCAATAAGAGAACATAAGAAATAAAATCTATTTGAAAAGGAGTAATTTTAAACAAAACAGGATTTGCAATGTCCGGAGAAATTAAAATAGGAAGCATTAAAAAAAGAACAGCACCACTTACCTGAATCAAGATTAGTCTTAATTTACTTTCCATTATATAAATAATATTTTAAACATATACAATGTATCTTGGTGTACCGGAGGAAAGTAAAAAGATAGTATATGCTTCAACAGTATATTAAAGATACCATTTTTTCCTAAATAAAAAAAGAGGATATTTACGGGAAGGATGGAATAAAAGTGGAAAATTGCAGATCAAACAGGCACGGTATTCATTAAACAATTCTTTTGAGCAGGCGCAGCTGATGTGAATAATTTCTTCTTTCAGCGTTATAAATACCATGATGATCAAAACCGTCGATCCTTACTTTACCGGAAGCGTGAATAATTTTGTGATCATCCATTACAATTCCAACATGGACAATTCTTCCTTCTTCATTATCAAAAAAGGCCAGATCACCTGGTTCGGCTTCTTCTACAAAGCTTAATGTTTCACCTTGCTCAGCCTGTTGAAAAGCATCTCTTTTAAGTTTGATCCCATTCAGTTTATACACAATCTGGATTAATCCGGAACAATCGATTCCAAAAGGTGATTTACCTCCCCATAGGTAAGGAGTATTCAGATACATCATGGCCGTTTCTACAATGCCTGTTTTTGTAAAAGGAAGATAACCGTTTATAAACGCTCCGTCATAGGTATAGGTTTGATTCTCGATGATGCATTCTCCATTATCAATCAGCGGAAGTGTACTGCCGATTACCACTGGTAAAAGCGTTGAAGTATTGGAGTTGACGATTATTTGTACCAATTCATTTGTGCAAAAAACCTCGGTCGCATTTAGTATATCATATGTTTGCTGTGCAATCGGCTGAAATTGCTTTTTATCGATCCAGCATTCATAATCATCATAAGCAATTTTTATTTTGCACCAACTGCCTTGTGTTTCCTGTATCCAAAAATGGTCGCCAAACAAAAGCTGAGTTAACATCTCGCTTTTGTCTGACGGTTCCTTTCTGCAGGGAACTATGCTTAAATTGCAAATTCCAAATTCCATATAATGTAAGACCCGATCCATTACGGACCGGGTAGTAGTATTTTATAATGATTCAATTACCATGGCACTTGCTCCGCCACCGCCATTGCAGATCCCGGCAGCTCCTAATTTGGCTTTATTCTGTTTCAATACATGTAACAAAGTAACCACAATGCGTGCACCTGAACATCCCAGCGGATGTCCTAATGATACAGCTCCCCCATTTACATTTACTTTATTGGCATCCAGTTTCATTTTCTGCGTATTCACAATTCCTACTACCGAAAATGCTTCATTTAACTCAAAGTAATCAATGTTTTCCATTTTCAAGCCTGCTTTTGCAACCGCTTTTGGCACTGCAACAGAAGGAGTAGTAGTAAACCATTCCGGAGCTTGTTCAGCATCTGCATAACCACGTATAATTGCCAGTGGTTTCACACCCAGTTTTTCTGCTTTTTCCTTACTCATCAATACCAGTGCTGCGGCTCCATCGTTCATCGTAGAAGAGTTTGCTGCTGTTGCTGTTCCTTCTTTTGAAAAGGCTCCTTTTAATTCAGGTATCTTATCCAGCTTTACATTTTTATATTCTTCATCTTCTTTGAACAAAACAGGATCCCCTTTACGTTGTGGAATTTCTACCGGTACAATTTCATCCTTGAATTTTCCGGCTTTCCATGCCGCCTCTGAACGCTTGTAAGATTCAATGGCAAATGCATCCTGATCCTGACGTGAAATATTACATTCTTTTGCACACAGATCGGCTGCATTACCCATCGCATAGTTGTGATATACATCTGTTAACCCGTCCTTTGCCAAACCATCAATCATATTTACATTACCATATTTATTTCCCCAGCGTAAATTTTCAGAATAAAAAGGAACCTGACTCATGTTTTCCATA
>CAZMRM010000359.1:0-4230 GCA_964568515.1 uncultured Chitinophaga sp.
GCTTGCTGTTCCAATCTGTTCACCCGTAATTGCGTTGTACAACACTTGTCCTTCACCTTCTCCTTCCACCCATTTACCGGTTGCATAATTTTGTAATTTCATAGCAGATGTGATTTTTAAAATCCGGATAAAACCGGACAGGTTCCGATGGTATCGGAAAAAACCTATTATTAATTAATTTGTAACAGGCCTTACGCGTGTGCGGGCGATCTTCTCAAAGATACAATGTGTATCAGGTTATTGATATAACAGGGCCAAAAATACAAAAAAATATGCTCTCCTTCGACTCCTTGTCCTTTTATTATACAATAGTATTGGAGACCAGATTTTTTAAAGGATTTGCATAAATTCTTAGAAACAGGTTCATCAGTGTTTCCGTATCTCCTTGTAATTTTGCAATTTTAGAATGAACATAATTCAGAAAATCCTCCTTTTCTTTCGATGTATAGAATTGGATATAATCGGATCTGTCATCCAAGATGTCAGCAGCAATATAATTTATGGGCCATAATTTATAATGACGATAGATCTTCTGATCAATAAGGGTTGTCAGTTGTTTGATCTTGTCATTTTCATTTGAAATATCATCCAGTTTTTCAATCTCATCCTCAATGGGTTTTCCAATGGCCAGGTGAATTCTGCCTTTGTTCATGGTCACACCGGTAATGATACTGTTTATATCTTCTCCGGCTGCCTTTATGTATTTTGTATGAAGCGAGGATAAATAGGCTTCCTGTACTTTTAAAGCATCACAAGGTTCATATTCATAGGAGATGGTAACCGGAACAATTTTTAATTGTTTAAAATTTTCAGAAAATTTACCATCGCCACTAATGTTGAGCATTTTAAGCAAACCGGTTTGTGTTTGATCAATTCCATCTTTTGTTCTTCCGTTGCGTTGGGCGATCCACACCGAAATGTTCTTTTGTGAAATGGTGTGCCGGATATAAGCGGATAATTTTTTTGAAATATCGTATAATTCTCTGCCGGTTCCTTCACGAAGAACCGTGAACATCCTGTTTAACTTTCCGAAATCGGTTATAAATCCTTTTTCCATCAGGTTGTTGCCAAATGTGATCTCAGAAGTTTTAAAGCCATGTTCAACAAGTAAAACCTGCAAAATAGCTGAGTCCAGTAAGATATCGCGGTGGTTGGCTATAAAAAGGTAAGATTGATCTGCTTGCAGGTGCTCAAATCCTTCACTGCTTAGTCCGTTTGAAGAACGCTCAATGATTTTACGAATGGCCGGATGCATAAATTCCAGCTGAAAATCCATCGCAGAATTAACACGTTCAGCTTTCGCTTTTACTTCTTCATGGGTCATCCCCGGCCAGAAATAGTTGACCAGCCGCATAAAGAGCGGATCTTTAATAATGACTTGCAAACGATCATAAGCTTCATGATCATAATAGGGACGTACATCTTCAAAATTCAGAGTTTCATTCATACAGTTGCTAAAGGCATAAGGGCATAAGGGACTCAAAAGTACATCTTTTTACGAAATGTTCGTTCATCCGATAATTATTAGCCTGAAGCAACCGCATAGGACTATTTATTATCTTTACTTTGTTAAAAGAAAAATGAGTCTATCCTTCAGTAATTTTCTTCGCAAATTTTTATATAGTATCCTTATACTGACCGATGTATTGATTATACTCAGTGTTTGGTTCCTGGTAGCTATTACTATTGAAACACCAGAGCCTTCCGATACTGCTGTTGTAAGATTAGAAAGACAAAAACGGGACACAGATTTTTACACGATCGGTAACAACTGGATTAAAAAAAGTGAAACCGGGTTATGGGAAATTTATGTAGAAGGAGATGGTTTTGAAAGAGGTGTTATGGAAGGAAAATTAAACAAAGAGCTGGCTGAAAAACAAGAAATGGCTTTTGTGAACCAGCTAAAGAAAATGATTCCTTCACCAGCTATGTTGCATTATCTTAAATTTTTCATTTCTTTTTTTAATCGTCACCTGGATCAGTACATTACGGAAGAATACAAAGAAGAGATTTATGGGGAATCCTTGTATGCCTCCGATCAGTTTGATTTTATAGCTCCCAAATATTATCGTATGCTGAACTACCATGCGGCTCATGATATTGGTCATGCTTTACAGGACAAAAACATGACCGTAGGATGTACGTCTTTTGGTGTATGGGGAGGCAAAAGCGCAGACTCCTCCTTATTGATCGGAAGAAATTTTGATTTTTATGTAGGAGATGAATTTGCAGAAGACAAACTGATCAACTTTGTTAAACCCGAGAATGGATATAAATTGATGATGGTTTCCTGGGCAGGGATGATCGGAACCGTATCGGGAATGAATGAAAAAGGATTAACCGTTACCATCAACGCTTCCAGATCGGAAATCCCTACCAGTGCCGCAACACCTATTTCATTGGTAGCAAGGGAGATTCTTCAATATGCAAAGAATATAAACGAGGCTTTTAGTATTGCTCAAAAAAGAAAAACGTTTGTTTCTGAATCCATTTTAATAGGATCGCTGGAAGATAACCAAACAGCCATTATTGAAAAAACCCCTTCCAGGACGGAGCTGTTGCAAGCAAAGGATAAAGAATCGGTCCTTTGCTCTAATCATTATCAGGGGAAGGTATTTGCAAACGACAAGATCAACCAGGAAAATATCAGTAAAAGCTCATCTGATTATCGCCTTCAACATTTGAAAGCTCTGATCAATCAACATTCTCAAATGGATGTAGAAACAGCAGCAGCTATTTTAAGAAATCAACAGGGTCTGAATGAGAAAAATATAGGACTCGGGAACGAAAAGGCACTGAATCAATTAATAGCGCACCATTCCGTTATTTTTAAACCGGCAAAGCTGCAGGTTTGGGTCTCTACATCTCCCTATCAGCTCGGAGCATATATCTGTTATGATCTGAATCGTATTTTTGCACTTGCGCCCGCGTTAACAACAAAGACGGAGATCTATGAAAAACAATTAACGATTGCTGCCGATCCGTTTTTACATTCACAGGCGTTCAAAAAATTCAAGGCATACAAACAGATGCGTGAGGCCTTTAACTATGCACATAAGCACTCTTCACAATATAGTTTATCAGAAAAAATAATTAAGGATTTTATAAATTGTAATCCGGAATATTTTGAAACATATGTGCTACTGGGCACTTATTTTAAAGATCAGCAACAGAAAGAAAAATCGTTACACTATTATAACCTGGCCCTGACGAAAGAAGTAACAACGGTACAGGATAAGGAGTTTATTCAGGGAGAGGTCAATAAAATAAAATTTAAAAAAGGTGAGTAAAAAAAGAAATACGCATACAGCGTTTAATGAATTCAAGAGATGATTATAGGAATCGGAACAGATATTATACAAACGGCCCGTATCGAAAAGGCAATGGAAAATGACAGCTTTAGAACGAAAGTATTTTCCGAGAAGGAAATTGGCTATTGTGAAAAGAAGGCAAATAAATTTGAAAGTTATGCGGCCCGGTTTGCCGCAAAGGAAGCCTTTTTCAAGGCTATTGGTACGGGTTGGAGAGGTGGTACCGCATTCAATGAAGTAGAAGTAGTCAATGATGAATTGGGTAAACCTTCTTTGCAACTATTAGGACAAACAGCCGGTTCTGTTGCTTCAAAAAATATTAAAAACATTCATGTGTCTTTGTCCCATGTAAAAGAAATGGCTATGGCTACAGTGATACTGGAAGGATAATGATGACCGGGAAGAAAGCGATCTTTCACCGGCAGGATTCACATAAAATCATACATTTGCAATCAGCTATGTTACCTCAATTAGAAACCTTGTCACTTAACGAGCAGAAACAGTATCAGGAAAAACAATTGCCCGACCTGCTCCATTATGTTCAGCAACATTCAAAGTTTTATGCCGATTTGTTTCAACAGCATAATATCGATATTAAAAAAATAAAAACAATAGAGGATTTGGGCCGGTTGCCGGTAACCACTAAAGATGATATTCAGAAACACAATGATGATTTTATTTGTGTACCAGCTTCCCAAATCATTGATTACATTACCACTTCCGGAACCCTTGGAGATCCTGTAACATTTCCATTAACGGATAAAGACCTGGAACGACTGGCATACAATGAATGCATTTCTTTTGTATGTGCAGGAGCAACAAAGGAAGATGTGTTTCAATTAATGACAACACTTGACCGCAGATTTATGGCGGGTTTGGCCTATTTTCTGGGAATACGAAAACTAGGAGCCGGTGTCGT
>CAZMRM010000360.1:0-4219 GCA_964568515.1 uncultured Chitinophaga sp.
ACCGGGACTTCCATTGCGATGTTTTCCAATAGTTTTTTAAATTATACCGTAACAGTTATTTGGGTGGTAGGTCTTATGAATTCAATTAATATGCTTGATAATATGGATGCCATTACCACCATTGTTTCCATATCCATTATTTTAACAACACTTATAATTGTTAAACTAACGTGCTATTTAAACAGCGTGAATGTCTTTGCTCTTGTCGGGGTGATGGCAGCATTAATGGGATTTCTTTATTTTAACTGGCATCCTTCTAAAATGTTTATGGGTGATACAGGGAGTCAATTCCTTGGATTATTTTTAGCAGCTATCGGTATTATCTATTTTTGGAACCCTGCAAAAAATGCGACAGAAGAATACATTCCTACCAAACATTTTTTCAGTACTCTATTAACTTTTGCAGTTCCTATAATTGATACAACAACCGTGGTTATCAATCGCATATCCAAGGGTAAATCACCTTTTGTCGGAGGAAAAGATCATACAACTCATAGTCTTTTTTTTATGGGAGTTACAGAAAAACGAATTGCCATCCTTTATTTCGGAATTTGTATGGTTTCTGCATTTTTTAACTTTTTAATTTTGGAATATATCCCAAATTGGGGTATTTTACATATCATTTTGTTTTCAATCTATTTCATTTTATTATTCTGGTTTTTATATGCTCCTGCACGTAAACATGGACGCTGATGTTTAAAGTTTATTTACAAATACTGTTTCAGAAAGTAAAGCAATACAAACGCTATTTTATAGCCTTCTCAAGTGTACTCGTACTTTTAAGTGTTATCAAGCTTTTTGTTTATTCCTTTTCAGATTCTATTTCTGATGCAAATTATGAAGATTATTTCAACACGAGTTATAAAGTCTTTAGCATTCGGATTCCAAAGAACCTGAATTTTGCAGGTGAAAAAACACCTATACGGGATTTTAGTGTCCGTGAAGCCATGGAACGTGAGCTGGTGATCAATACCTATTGGCAATCCCAGACCTTACTGCTTCACAAAAGAGCCAACAGGTGGTTTCCCGTAATCGAACCCATTCTGAAAAAGAATAACATACCTGATGATTTTAAATACATACCGCTTATAGAAAGTCAACTGACAAATGCTGTTTCTCCTCAGGGTGCAACCGGGTTCTGGCAGCTCGTAGAGCCAACTGCCAAACAATATGGTTTGGAAGTTACAGAAAACGTGGATGAACGCTACAATGTCATTAAATCCACTGAAGCTGCATGTAAATATTTTAAAGAGGCTTATAAACAATTTAATAACTGGACACTGGTTGCTGCATCTTATAATCTGGGGATGACCGGCATACAATCTCAATTGAACAGACAAAAGGTCAACTCTTATTATGATGTATTGTTAACAGAGGAAACTGCCCGCTATATCTACCGGTTATTGGCCATGAAAGAAATTATTTCAAGACCAAAAGTGTATGGCTTTATCTTACGTAAGAAAGACCTATACCCAGTTATTCCAACAAAAAAACTTGTTATTGACAGCACCATTCATAGTCTTGCAGATTTTGCTCTTACAGAAGGTATCAATTACAAATACCTCAAATTGTTTAATCCCTGGCTAAGAACGGGCACACTTCTCAACCCAGAAAGAAAAAAATACATCCTGGAATTGCCGAAAAATGGTAATAAATTTTATGATCTGGATGGCAATTATTATGGCAGCGATGTCTTAACAAAAAAGGATTCTATTAATCTTATTGTAGAACCCCGCCTGTTTGCAGCTGACAGTAGCGGCCATAAAAGCATTACCCACATCGTAAAAGAAGGAGAAACTCTTGAAAGCATCGGTAAATTATACAATGCCAATCCTGAAGAGCTCAAAATGTGGAATAAACTGCCTGAAAAAACAGATTTGAAACTCAATCAAGAGTTGACTATCTTTGTCAAGTAAAAAATTAACCACTCTTTTTGAGGAGAAAGGTTTATAATCATTAATCTTTAACTTGACGAATGCCTGCTAAAATTTTAAGTGAAAATGATAATCTGGAAGTTGTTGGAGCACGCGTACACAACCTCAAAAATATAGATGTTACCATCCCCCGCAATCAACTTGTTGTAATTACCGGTTTAAGTGGAAGTGGAAAATCATCACTTGCCTTTGATACTATTTATGCTGAAGGGCAGAGAAGATATATTGAGAGTTTTTCCGCCTATGCCCGGCAATTTTTAGGAAACATGGAACGTCCGGATGTGGACAAAATCACCGGTTTAAGCCCGGTTATCTCCATTGAACAAAAAACGGTCAATAAAAATCCGCGATCTACTGTTGGAACAATTACGGAAATATATGACTTTCTCCGTTTGTTATACGCACGTGCATCAGATGCTTATTCTTATGTCACCGGGGAAAAAATGGTTCGTTATTCTGACGAACAGATTCTTAACCTGATACAGGAAAATTTCAATAAAAAGAAAGTACTCGTACTTTCACCTGTCGTTAAAGGAAGAAAAGGCCATTACCGGGAACTGTTTGAACAAATAAAAAAATGGGGATTTCTGAGAGTCAGAATTGACGGAGAAATTATAGAACTAACAAAACGTATTCAGCTCGACCGTTATAAAGTACACGATATAGAAATTGTAATCGACAGACTGGAAGTAAATGCTGAATCGCGTCAGCGCATCAAGGAATCCATTCAATTGGCCATGAAACATGGCAAAGGGATCATGATGATACAACCTTTTGAAACAGGCGATTTTGATGAAAAGTATGGCAAAGTCGAATATTTTTCGCGTCATTTAATGTGTCCTACTTCCGGTATTTCCTATGATGAACCACAACCCAATCTATTTTCCTTTAATTCACCGTATGGTGCATGTCCGAAATGTAATGGTCTAGGTGTTGTATCGGAAATAGACATTCAAAAAATAATACCGGATAAAAAATCAACCATTAAAAAGGGGGCCATTGCTCCTCTCGGACCTTATAAAGGTACCTGGATTTTTAAGCAAATAGAGGCTATCGGAGAAAAATTTGGTTTTACATTGGATACACCCATTGAAGAAATTTCTGAAGAAGCCATCAATGTCATTTTATTCGGATCTGATGAAATATTCAAAATCAAGCAATATGCAGAAAGCTCCGCAACAAGCTACAGCATAGCATTTGAGGGAATTGCGAATTTTATCGCAAAACAGAATGATGAGCAAAGTTCACCTACCATAGAAAAATGGATACAGGGATTTATGAATAAAATCCTTTGTCACAAATGCGAAGGCACACGATTAAAGAAAGAGTCATTGCACTTTAAGATCGCAGAAAAAAATATAGCAGAACTTGCCAATATGGGTATTCTTGAACTAAACGACTGGTTCACGGATATTGAAAAAAGATTATCCACCAAACAAAATACAATTGCAAAAGAGGTATTGAAAGAGATTCGAACCAGAATTCAATTTTTATTGGATGTTGGATTGGATTATCTGTCACTCAACAGAAGCTCCAGAACCTTATCTGGTGGCGAAGCACAACGTATCCGGCTGGCTACACAAATTGGTTCACAACTGGTGGGCGTGCTTTATATATTGGATGAACCAAGCATCGGTTTACATCAACGTGATAATGTAAGGCTGATCAATGCTTTAAAAAACTTAAGAGACCTTGGAAATTCGGTCCTGGTGGTAGAACATGACAAAGATATGATACTCACGGCAGACCATGTATTGGATATTGGCCCTGCAGCCGGAATTCATGGTGGTAAAGTAATTGCCCAGGGTACACCCAAAGAGATTTTAAAATTTCATACGCTCACTTCAGATTATATCAACGGAACAAAGCAAATAAAAATTCCTGCTGAACGTAGAAAAGGAAACGGTAAATCACTGATCTTAAAAGGAGCTTCCGGTAATAATTTAAAGAATGTTTCAGTAACCTTTCCCTTGGGAAAAATGATTTGTGTAACGGGAGTTTCCGGAAGCGGAAAATCAACCCTGATTAATGAAACACTGTACCCTATCCTGAATAAACATTTTTACCGTTCCGAGAAAAAGCCAATGCCTTACAAATCAATTACAGGTTTGGAGCATATTGATAAGGTTATTGATATTGACCAATCTCCCATAGGCCGTACTCCCCGCAGCAATCCGGCAACGTACACCAATGTTTTTTCAGATATCAGAAATCTGTTTGCTGAAATACCAGAGGCAAAAATCCGGGGTTATAAGCCAGGACGTTTTTCTTTTAATGTTAAAGGA
>CAZMRM010000361.1:0-4203 GCA_964568515.1 uncultured Chitinophaga sp.
CCGATTTTAAACGTCCCTTCCACCATTCTTTTCTATGCTGCTGCCTTTGGGCAAAGGTATAGATCTAAAAGACCCTCGAACCAGTGGTCTTTCTTAAATAAATTCATATAAAACAAATCAGCATTTTTTTATTCTGACAGTATACTAAAGCCGGTATTGTTGGTAACTGATGCATATACCCGAATTTAATAATTAAAACAATAAACTAAACAATTAATTAAACCAAACCAATGAAAACAAGATTATTCGCTATCATTTTCTTGCTATTGACAAATGCAGCTCTGTTTGCCCAGAGTGGACGTATTCAATTATCCGGCAAAATAAGAGACAAAAATACCGGAGAGCCGTTACCCGGTGTAACCATTGCCATCAAAGGAACAACGGATGGAGTTCAAACCGACGGAGACGGAAAATTTGTATTAAAAGCTGCCAACAGTTTTCCTTTAACGCTGATCGTTTCTTATGTTGGCTATGAGAAACAGGAATTTTTAGTGGAGAGTGAAAAAAGCAATATTAATTTCGAAATCAAACAACAATCTATTCTTGTTAACGAGATTGTGGTTTCGGCTTCCAGAGTAGAAGAAAATATTCTTAAATCACCTGTTGCAATTGATAAACTGGATATTATTGCTTTGAGAGAAACGCCTGCTGCATCTTATTACGATGCCATGGAAAATATCAAAGGTGTTCAGTTAACAACTTCCAGCTTAACATTTAAAGTGCCCAATACAAGAGGATTCAATAATCCGAATAACTTCCGGTTTATGCAATTGGTAGATGGAGTGGATATACAGGCTCCGACCCTTGGTGCATCCATTGGAAATACAATAGGACCCAGCGAACTGGATATCCGCAGCGTAGAGATCATTCCGGGATCTTCCTCTGCTTTATATGGAATTAACTCCATTAACGGTTTAGCCAACCTTCAAACGAAAAACCCTTTTTTGAATAAAGGAGTGAGTGTTTATCAGCGTTTGGGAGTTAATCATGTGGATGGGATTGATCATGCATTAAGTTTTTTGAGTGAAACAGCTTTTCGTGTCGCAGGTACTGTCGGAGAGAAAAATAGATTTGCGTACCGTTTAAACGCTTCTCATTTTCAGGGAACAGACTGGGTATCATCCAATGCTTCTGATCAAAATCCGTATTACTTAACCACCTCTAACCTGAATAATCCTGAATTTAACTCAGGCGAAAATAATCCGGCATATGATGCCTGGAACAGATATGGTGATGAAAAAAACAATGCCGTTACAGTTACCGCTGCAGGTAAAACCTATAATGTGAGACGTACCGGATATTGGGAAAGAGAATTGGTAGACCCCAAGGTAAACAATACCAAAGCCGATGTTGGTTTGTTTTATAAATTTAACGATCAATCGCAGATCAATTATGTATACCGTGTGGGTACCATGGACGGTGTTTTTCAAAGGGGTAATAAAATTCAATTGGATAATGTGGTGCTTCAAAGCCATGCGGTTGAATTTAAGAACCGCAATCTTCAGGTACGTGCCTATACTAACTCAGAAAACACCGGTGACTCTTATAATCTGAAACCCACTGCTGATAATCTTGACTTAAGTTTTAAAAATAATACCGTTTGGAAAAATGATTACCAGGCAAAATTGGTGAGTGAACTTGGGGCCGGTACAGATTTAGTGACCGCACATCAACGTGCACGTGCAGCGGCGGATTTTGGCCGCCCTCAGCCGGGATCTCCTGTTTTCAATGCACAATTTCATGATATCATCACCACCAATAACTGGGATCATCCTTCTGTTGTTGCAGGAACACCTTCTCCCGTTGGCGGTTCCGCATTCTGGCAAAAGAGCCGTACCTACCATGGAGAATTTCAATATGATCTGTCTTCTGTATTAGATACAATGGTGAATGTGTTGATCGGAGGAGACGCCCGTACGTATGCAGTCATTCCGGATGGAAATAATTTTGTTGACTTTTCGCGTCCGGTCAATGAAAGAACAATTGCAGATGCTGATGGTAAATTTGGAAAAAATCAATATTACAGTAAGTTCGGAGGATTTGTACAGGTTAGTAAAGAGTTTTTTGATAAAAAACTGAAACTGGTAGGTTCTATCCGTTATGATAGAAATCCGGAATTCCAGGGTAAAATTAATCCCCGTGCCGCTATTGTTTATTCTCCGAATAAAAGGAACTCTGTTCGTATCTCTTATCAGGATGGATATCGTTTCCCGGCCTTATTTGAAGCGTTATCCTTTGTAAACAATGGAAATGTAAGACGTGTGGGTGGTCTGGAAAAAGTAAATGAGGGACTGGGGTATTTGGAAAATTCATATACACAGGCATCAGCTGATAATTTCAACAATGCGATCAAAGGACTAACCGGCCCGGCAAAAAATGCAGCCATTGTTGCAAATAAAGGTTTACTGGTTGTTGCCAATTTACCGAAGTTAAGACCAGAACATATCAAAGCATTTGACTTTGGATACAAATCCCTTTTGTTTGATAACAAATTAATTCTTGACCTGGATGCCTATTACAATATCATGGAAGGGTTTCTGGGACAAGTGGAGGTTGTGGTTCCCAAAAATCAGGTGGGTAGCGACAGCTCTGCTTTTGATATTGCAAACAATACCAACTCAACACGTACACGTTATCGTGTTTATACCAATGCTATAAATACCTACTTAGCCTATGGTTCTGCTTTCCGTGTAAGCTATAATTTTTATAAAGCGTATACGATATCCGGAAATGTTAACTACAATGACCTTGCAATAAGAGGTGATGATGATGTATTCATTACCGGTTTTAATACACCAAAATGGTCATTCAATGCACAGTTAGGAAACAGGGAGTTGTTCAATAATTTTGGTTTTAACATTGTCTGGAAATGGCAGGATGCCTATCTATGGGAAAGTCCCTTGGCAACCGGCAGGGTACCGGCTTTCAGTACAGTTGATGCACAGATTTCTTATAGAATTCCGGCAATCAAAACATCAGTTAAAGTGGGAGCTACTAACTTGTTGAATTACCGTTATATACAATATGCGGCCGGACCAACAATCGGTGGTTTATATTATGTCAGTCTTACTTTTGACGCTCCTTTTGAAAAATAAAAAAAAATGAAAAGCATCGATTTACAAACATCCTGTTGTAACCTGTAATTTTAAACCTGGTATCAAAACAAATACGTTGTAACAAGTTTTTTAATAGCTTTGCAGCAGTATTTTATGTAATTCTTACAAAATCGGTAGGGATTACATAAAATACTGTTTTTAGAGCATATTCGAAGGGAATTGAAATGAAAAAAATAATTTCTGTTATTCTTATTGGTACGGCAGGTTGGATAATGTTTAATTCCAATACAAAAATTAAATCAAGACCAGCACCTCCGGATAATTTAAAAGGAAACCTCACCATTACCGGTGCTTTTGCTTTATATCCATTAGCTGTTAAATGGGCAGAAGAATTTAAAAAAATTCATCCCCAGGTCAGAATTGATATATCTGCCGGTGGAGCAGGTAAAGGAATAACTGATGTATTATCAAAAGTTTCGGATATCGGACTGCTTTCCAGGGATCTAAACCCGGAAGAAGTTAAAAAAGGAGCTTTCCCTGTTGTTGTTACAAAAGATGCTGTTGTGCCCACAGTGAGCGCAAAAAATCCTATTCTTTTTGATCTGTTGGTAAAAGGCATCAAAAAAGAAGCATTGAATAATTTATTCATTCTTGGTGAATATAAATATTGGGAGCAGGCAACAGGAATCAAAACAAAAATGCCGGTTCATGTATACACCCGATCTGATGCAGCCGGTGCTGCAGAAACCTGGGCCAACTATTTTAATAAAAAACAGGAAGATTTATTGGGAATCGGGGTTTATGGGGATCCCGGACAGGCACAGGCTATCAAAAAAGATCCTGCAGCGATCGGCTTCAGCAATATTGTTTATGTCTATGATCTGAAAACAAAAGAACAAACCAATGGTCTCATTGTATTACCCATTGATTTAAACAATAATGGCAGAATTGATACCCATGAAAATTTTTACAGAAGAATGGATGATTTAATTGCTGCAATAGCAGCAGGAAAATATCCTTCTCCTCCGGCCCGTGACCTGTTCTTTGTTACCAAAGGCAAACCAACGGATAGGGTAGTGATCGAGTTTATAAGGTATGTATTAACAGAGGGTCAACAATATGTTCATGAATCGGGGTACATTTCATT